>DATLWR010000022.1:0-14088 GCA_035576205.1 Mariprofundaceae bacterium | reverse complement strand
TTTTCACGCCACGATCCGTCACGTTTGAACACAATTTCGATTGTCGTCCTTGCGGTCGCCATTTTGCATGGGCTACGCTGGTTATTACGTAATAGTCCTAGGGAGGTTCACTAAATGCAAAATATGTTCCGTTCTCTTTGCCTGGTCGTCGGGCTGCTTGGCATCGCTGTGCCGGTGCAGGCGGCCGACTACTGGCATCCCTATGTCGGCGCTGGTGTCGGCAGCATCCTCATCGATGCCGGCGCCGGGTCGAAAACCGCCTTCGGCGGCTACGGCATGGTGGGCAATGACTTCAACGACAATGTCGGTGCCGAGATCAGGTTCGGTACGTCTAACAAGACCGGTGGAACGGTGACGGTTCCGGCCGGGTGTCTACTAATAGCTGCCACCACCCAATGTATCGTTACAACGGCTCCAACACAGGCCAACATCAGCATCGACTGGTTCGTTGCCTATCTGCTCAAGCTGCAGTATCCGGTTACACCCCTGTTCAATGTTTACGCTGTTGTCGGCGGCACGACGTTGAAGTCGAAATTCGCCTTTGCGACACCGCTCACCGGCGGAGGGACGACCTTTCACGCAACGAATACAACGTTCAGCTACGGCGGTGGCTTCGATTACGGGCTGGGCAACCAGTGGCGGGTCGGCTTGGATGCGACCGTCTATGCCAACAAGGCGACCACCTCGTCGAATGCCAACTACAGTGGCCTCGATGTCTGGGGCATCACCGCCACGGCCAGATACGGATTCTGAGTTCAGCCTCCTGAGACGAGCGGCCCCGGTTCATCCGGGGCCGTTTCGTTGTTGCTTCGAAATGATCATTCCGCTTTGCGTTCCACCTTGCAGAGAGCGTTTTTCTTGGGTTACGCTGGCGATTACGTAGTTAGTCCTAGGGAGGTCATATGATGCAGAATGTATTGCGTTCTCTTTGCCTGGCCATCGGTCTGTTTGCCGTCGCTGTGCCGGCGCAGGCCATCGATTTGAGTCCGTACGCCGGTGCCGGTGTGGGCAGCTTCATCATCGATGCCGGTGGCGGATCGAAAAGCGCCTTTGGGGGCTACGGCATGGTGGGCGCGGACTTCACCCCGAATATCGGTGCCGAGGTCAGGTTCGGCGGATCCGGCCAGACCACTGGCGCGATGGTCGTTCCGTCCGGAAATTTATGTATAGCTGTTGCTACCTCTTGTATCCCCACCATTCTTACGGCCCCATCCCCGGCCAAGGCCCAGGTCAACTGGTTCGTTGCCTATCTGCTCAAGCTGCAGTATCCCATTACACCCCTGTTCAATGTTTACGGTGTGGTCGGCGGCACGACGTTGAAGACGACATTCAACTTTATACCACCGTACACAGGCGGCATAACAACCTTTAACAAAACGTATACGACTCTCAGCTACGGCGGCGGCTTCGATTACGGGCTGGGCAACCAGTGGCGGGTCGGTATGGATGCGACCATCTATTCCAACAAGGCGACGACCACCGCTGGTGCCACCTTCAGCGGTCTGGATGTCTGGGGCATCACCGCGACGGCCAGATACGGATTCTGAGTCCCGGTTCTCCTGAGACGATGCGGCCCCGGTTCGTCCGGGGCCGTTTCGTTTTTGCTATGAAATTACCCGTTATGTTTTTCTCCGGCGATGCCAACCCTACTTGCGGCAGGTGATTTTCCTGTACTACGCTGGGTATTACGTAATAGTCCTTGGGAGGTTCATATGATGCAAAATGTGTTCCGTTCTCTTTGCCTGGCCATCGGGTTGTTTGGCGTCGCCTTGCCGGCGCAGGCGGCTGACTACTGGCATCCGTATGTCGGTGCCGGTGTGGGCGACTTCATCATCGATGCCGGTCCCGGATCGAAAGCGGCATTCGGCGGCTATGGCATGGTGGGCAACGATTTCAACGACAATGTCGGTGTCGAGGTCAGGTTCGGCACGACCGGCAAGACGGGCGGGACGCTGATCGTTCCGGTCGGCTTCTCGCAACCCGACACTGTCGGTCCGGTGACCCTGACTACGCCGACACCGGCCAAGGTCAGTATCGACTGGTTCGTCGCCTATTTGCTGAAACTGCAATATCCGTTTACGAACGGCTTCCGTGTCTACGGCGTGATCGGTGCGACGACGATGAAATCGCGGTTTACCTTTGCTTCGCCGGTGCCGCCGTTCACCTATGCACCGACGGCGCACGCTACCACGACTACCTTCAGCTATGGCGGTGGCTTCGATTACGGTCTCAATGACCAGTGGCGCGTGGGTGTGGATGCGACGGTCTATTCCAACAAGGCGACCACCACGCCGAACGCAAACTTTAGCGGCCTGGATGTCTGGGGCATTACCGCCACGGCCAGATACGGCTTCTGAGTTCCGGCTCCTGAGACGATGCGGCCCCGGTTCATCCGGGGCCGTTTTTTTTCGGGCTGCCGGCGGTTGTGGGCCGGCCCCGCAGCACCTAGCTTGGCGCCATGCTCTGGATCAAATCGCTGCACATCATTTCCATGGTTTCCTGGTTCGCGGGGCTCTTCTACCTGCCGCGCATCTTCGTCTATCACGCCGGCCACCCGGACGGGCCGGTGCACGAACAGTTCTGCGTCATGGAGCGCAAGCTCTACCGCTTCATCATGCGGCCGGCGATGATGGCCACGATCTTCTTCGGCATGTGGCTGGCCTGGATCGAGTGGGAGATCGTCTACGATACGGTCTGGTTCTGGTCCAAGATGACGCTGGTGGCGATCCTGCTCGGTTTCCACATCCATAACGGCCGTGTGGTGGCCGATTTCGCCGCCGGTCGTAACCATCGTCCGCACACCTTCTATCGCATGTACAACGAAATTCCGACGCTGATCCTGATCGTGGTGGTGATGCTGGTGGTCGTGCGGCCGTTCTGATTTAATCATTCGCAAAAGAGCGTCCTGCCTTTTGCTTGGAACGCTTCGCAAGAGCGCGGTCTTGCTTTGCTTACGGCTTCACGATGTTCAGCCACCGCACATCCATGTGCGGGCAGGAAGTGCTGGCCGTATCTAAATCATCAATCCTGCCAGACCAGCACCGGCTTGCGGGCCGCCTGCGTCTCGTCGAGTCGCCGGCGTACCGGCATAAGCGGAGCTTCGTGCAGCGCCTCGACATTGCCCGCCTCGCAGTCGCGGGCGATCTCGAGCATGGCATCGCAGAAGTGGTCGAGGGTCGCCTTCGACTCCGTCTCCGTCGGCTCGATCAGCATGGCGCCATGGACAATGAGAGGAAAATAGACGGTCATCGGATGGAAGCCGAGGTCGATCAGTCGCTTGGCGATGTCCAGCGTCTTGATGCCGTGGTGGTTCTGGATCTCGTCGGTGAGCAGGCACTCGTGCTTGCACAGACCCGGGAACGGCACGTGATAGGCATCCTTCAGCCGCGCCAGCACGTAGTTGGCGTTCAGTACCGCATCGGTGGCGATCTTGTGCAGATGCTCGCGGCCGAAGGCGGCGATGTAGGCGGCGGCTCTGAGCAGCACGCCGACCTGGCCGACGGAGCCGAACACCGGCCCGATACTGTTGGCTGCTTCGTGGACGATGTGATAATGATCCCCTGACTTCTCGATGCGCGGCATCGGCAGGAAAGGGGCAAGGGCTTCGTTCACCGCTACCGGTCCGGCACCCGGGCCGCCGCCGCCGTGCGGCGTCGAGAAGGTCTTGTGCACGTTGATGTGCAGGCAGTCGATGCCCATATCTCCCGGACGAGCCACACCGACCAGTGCGTTGAGGTTGGCGCCGTCGCCGTAGACGAGGCCGCCTGCTTCGTGCACCAGCCGGCAGATCTCGACGATCTCCGATTCGAAGGCGCCGGCGGTATTCGGGTTGGTCAGCATCACGGCCGCCACCTCGTCGCTCAGATGCGCTTTCAGTTCATCCAGATCGATGCGGCCGTCGGCACCCGATTTTATCTCGACCGTGGCGAGGCCGGCGAGCGCGGCCGATGCCGGATTGGTGCCGTGCGCCGAGTCGGGCACCAGCACGATGCGGCGTTTGGTGTCGCCGCGCGCCTCGTGGTAGGCGCGGATCATCATGATGCCGGTGAGCTCGCCGTGCGCACCGGCGGCCGGTTGCAGCGTCACATGCGGCAGGCCGGCGATCTCGCCCAGCCACTCCTGCAGCTCGAAGAGCAGCGCCAAGGCACCCTGCGCGGTCGCTTCCGGCTGGTCCGGATGCAGGTGTGCAAGGCCCGGCAGGCGTACCAGATTCTCATGAACACGCGGGTTGTATTTCATGGTGCAGGAGCCGAGCGGGTAGAAGCCGGTCTCGATGCCGTGGTTCCACTGGCTAAGGCGCACGAAGTGGCGTACCGCTTCGGGTTCCGACAACCCTGGAATCCCGGCCGCCTGTTTGCGGGCAAAACCGGCGAGGGCGGCGGGCGTGTCACCCTCGACACCCGGCAGCGAAATGGAGGTGGCAGCCTTGTGAGCGCGCTCGAAGAGCAGGGGCTCCTCGTGCATCAGGCCGGCAACGCCGGAATAGCGTGTGTCGTTCATTTCGAAGCCTCCAGCGCAGTGAGGTAGTCGGCGATGTCGGTTGCCTCGATCATTTCGGTGGTGGCGACGAGCAGGTGTTCGTTGCTTGCATCCGGATCGATCTTCTCCAGCGGGATGCCGGCGAAGATGGCACGCTCCTCCGCAAGCTTCAGGAAGCGATCACGCACGGCATTCGATTCGAAACTCAGTACGGTCTCGTTGTAGCGGGCGCCGCCAGCCGCCGTCACGTGCGCCGGCAGGCCGGCAACGAGTTGCGCGAGGGCTGCCGCCGAGCGTTGGGCGACGGTGGCCAGCCCCGCATCTCCGAGCAGCGTCATATAGGTGGCGTTGGCGGTGCACATCAGCCCCTGGTTGGAGCAGATGTTGCTGGTCGCCTTCTCGCGGCGGATATGCTGTTCGCGGGTGGAGAGCGTCAGCACGAAGCCGCGGCGGCCGTCGGCATCTTCCGTCATGCCGCAGACGCGGCCGGGCATCTGCCGTACATGCTTCTGCCGGCATGCGAACAGACCGATGTGCGGGCCGCCGAAGCCCATCGGGATGCCGAGTGCCTGGCCGGAGCCGCAGACGATGTCGGCGCCGAACGAACCGGGCGCCTCGATGAGGCCGAAGGCCGAGACGTCGCCGAAGCTCACCACCATCAGCGCGCCGTGCCTGTCGCACGCCTCGCGCAGCGGGGCGAGATCGTAGACCGAGCCGTAGAAATCGGGGTACTGCACGATGACGCTGGCGGTATTGTCGTCGATGGCGGCGATCAGCGCCTCGAGATCGGTGGCGAAGCCCGTGCACGGCACCTCGATCTCCTCGCCGTCGAGCCAGGAGAGGTAGTTGCGGGTCACCGCCCGGTAGCGCGGATTGACGCTCGTGGCGACCACGGTGCGGTGCCGGCGGGTGATGCGGCGGGCCATGAGTGCTGCCTCGGCGACTGCAGTGGCGGCGTCGTACATCGAGGCGTTGGCGACATCCATGTTCAGGAGGCGCGCCACCATGGTCTGGAACTCGAACAGCGTCTGCAGCGTGCCTTGGCTGATCTCCGGCTGGTAGGGAGTGTAGGCGGTCAGGAACTCGCCACGGCTGATGACGTAATCGACCACCGCCGGCACGAAGTGGTGGTAGGTGCCGCCACCGAGGAAGCAGCGGGTATTGCCGGCATGGCGGTTGGCATCGGCTGCCGCGGTGAACTTGCGCACGATGCCCGCCTCGTGCAGCGCCGTGGCCAGGTTCAGTGAACCCTCCTTGATATGCAACTGGGCGGGGATGTCGGCGAACAGCTCGGCGGCGGATTTCACGCCGATGGTTTGCAGCATGGCCGAACGGTCGGCATCGGTATGGGGCAGGAATCTCATCTTATCCTCGGGGCGGTCAGGGTCTGGGAAACGGGGGCGAAGGCCACCCCCGCCGGAAAGGATACGGCTTACTCTTCCAGGAAGGTGGCGTAAGCGGCCTCGTCCATCAGCTCGACGGATTCGCCGCTCATCTTCACCTTGGCGATCCAGCCGTTGCCGTAGGGCTCGCCGTTGACCTGCTCGGGGGCGTTCTCCAGTGCCGAGTTTACCTCGATCACCTCGCCACCGACCGGCGCATAGACGTCGGAGACTGCCTTCACCGACTCGACGACGGCAAAGGCCTCGCCGGCGGCAAGCTTGCGGCCCACTTCCGGCAGTTCGACGAAGACGATGTCGCCGAGCGCTTCCTGCGCATGGTCGCTGATGCCGAGCGTGGCGATGTCGCCCTCGATACGAACCCACTCGTGTTCTTTGGTGTATTTCAGATCGGCTGGAATGCTCATGGCGTCTCTCCGTTAAGGGGATTTATTTGCGGACCCGGCTGGGTACGAATGGGGTGGTGGTGCGGGCGGCTGCTACTGCCTTGCCGCGGATGTCGACGGCGAGATCGTCGCGCCCGGCATAGGCCGGCTCGACATAGGCGATGGCGACACCGCCGGCAGCGGGAGAATGCATGCCGCTGGTCACCTCGCCGACCACCTTGCCGTCACAGACCACCTTGTAGTGCTCGCGCGGGATGCCGCGCTCGGTCAGCTTCAGGGCGATCAGTTTCTTCGCGGGTCCCGCTTCCTTGCGGGCCATCACCGCGCCGCTGCCGATGAACTCGCCCTTGTCGAGCTTCGTGATCCACATGAGCTTCGCCTCGACTGGCGTCACCGCATCGCTGATCTCGTGGCCGTAGAGGGCATAGCCCATCTCGGTGCGCAGCATGTCGCGGGCGGCGAGACCAATCGGTTTGGCGCCGTTTGCCAGCAGTTTCTCCCACACCGGGCGCGCAGCGCTGTTGGGGATGTAGATCTCGAAACCGTCCTCGCCGGTGTAGCCGGTGCGGGAGACGATGCCCGCCGCGCCGTCGATGCGGGTTACGGCGAAGCGGTAGTAGCCGATGGATTCCAGATCGGCGGCGACCAGCGGCTGCAGCACGGATTGTGCCGCCGCACCCTGCAGGGCGAGCAGTGTCGTGGCATCGGATTCATCGACGACGATCACGTCGAAATCGGTGGCCATCTCCTGCAGGTGCGCCACATCCTTGTAGCGGTTGGAGGCGTTGATGCAGAGGTAATATTCGGTCTCGGAGATGCGGTAGGTCGTGATGTCGTCGATGAAGGTGCCGGCGTCGTTGAGCAGCGCCGAATACTGCACCTGGCCGTCAGCGAGCAGCGAGACGTCGTTGGTCGTGACGTATTGCAGGAAGGCGAGCGCTTCGGCTCCCGTCACCCGCACCTGTCCCATGTGCGTGATATCGAACAGCCCGGCCCCGCCGCCGCGCACGAAGTGGTATTCCTGCAGGGCACCGTCCGGGTACTGCACCGGCATCTCGAAGCCGGCGAAAGGCACCATCTTGCCGCCCAGTTTCACATGCTCGGCATACAGTGGGGTACGGGCGAGTTCGGTCATCTTATTCCTCTTTGGCGTCGTCGCCGACATGGGCGCGGAACGCCTGGATGGTGTTGGCCAGCAGCATGGTGATGGTCATCGGTCCGACACCGCCCGGCACGGGGGTGATCCAGCCGGCACGTTGTGCGGCCGTATCGTATTCGACGTCGCCGGCAAGCCGGCCGTCCGGCAGGCGGTTCATGCCGACATCGACGACGATGGCCCCCGGTTTGATCCATTCGCCCTTCACCAGTCCGGCCTTGCCGGCAGCGGCAACGACGATGTCGGCGCGCTCGACATGGCTCTTCAGGTCCTTCGTGAAGCGGTGGGTGACGGTGACGGTGGCGCCGGCAAGCAGCAGCTCCATGGCCATGGGGCGGCCGACGATATTGGAAGCGCCGACGACGACACACTCCTTGCCGTAGAGGTCTTCTCCGGTCTCCTCGATCAGCTTCATGCAGCCGTAGGGGGTGCAGGAACGCAGTGCCGGTTTGCGGGCGGCGAGGCGTCCGATGTTGTACGGGTGGAAGCCGTCGACATCCTTGTTGGGAACGATCGCCTCGATGATCGATTCCGGGTTGATGTGCGCCGGTACCGGCAGCTGCACGAGAATGCCATCAACCTTCGGATCGGCGTTCAGTTCACCGATCAGGCCGAGCAGGTGCTGCTGGGTGGTTTCGGCCGGCAGCTCGTGCGAAAACGAGGCAATGCCGACATTTTCGCAGCCACGCTTTTTATTGCGCACGTATATTTCGGATGCCGGATCATTGCCGACCAGGATGACGGCCAGCCCCGGCGCGCGGCCGTGTTTGCGGGCCAGTTCGGCGACTTCCGCCTGCATTTGCGCACGCATGCGTTCGGCCAGTGCCTTGCCATCGAGTATCTTTGCTGCAGCTGTATTCATGGAGCATGGATTCTGGCAACCGGCCCGGCCATCGTAAATGAAAACCTTGTCATGCAGGTGGTTGCGGCGGCTGCAGCGAGCTGCGATCTTCATTCGCATGACGGCAGAAACTATTCGCATCGGCATCGATCTCGGCGGCACCAAGACCGAGCTGATCGCGCTCGATGCCGCGGGTTATGAGCGGTTGCGGTTGCGACGGCCGACGCCGGGTGGCGATTATGCGGCCACCTTGCAACTGATCGAGGCGCTGGTGCGTGAGGCCGAAGCGAAGCTCGGGGCACGTGCATCGGTGGGGCTGGGAACGCCGGGGGCGATCTCGCAGAAAACCGGCCGTATGAAGAACTGCAACTCCACATGCCTGAACGGCAAACCGCTGAAGGAGGATGTCGAGCGGCTGCTGGCGCGCGACGTGCGCATCGCCAACGATGCCGACTGCTTCGCGCTTTCCGAGGCGACGGACGGCGCCGGGCGGGGAGCGAGCACGGTGTTCGGCGTCATCCTCGGCACCGGCGTCGGTGGCGGCATCGTCGTGCGCGGGCAGCTGCTGGAGGGGGTGAACCGCATTGCCGGCGAGTGGGGGCACAATGCCTTGCCATGGCCGCAGCCGGAAGAACTGCCCGGCCCGGCCTGTTACTGCGGCCGGCACGGTTGTGTGGAGACCTGGCTCTCAGGCTCCGGCATGAGCGCCGATCACCGGCGCGTAACGGGGATGGAACTCCCGGGCGACGAGATCGCGGCGCGGGCGGCGCAAGGAGATATCGCCTGCTGTGCGACGCTGGAGCGCTACACGCAGCGGCTGGCACGGGCGTTTGCGCAGGTGATCAACATCCTCGACCCGGAGGCCATCGTGCTGGGCGGCGGGGTGGCGAATATCGGTATGCTGTACGAGGTGGTGCCGCAGTTGTGGGGCGAATGGGTCTTCTCCGACGAGGTGCGCACAAGGCTACTGCCGAACCGGCACGGCGACTCGTCGGGTGTGCGCGGTGCGGCCTGGCTATGGGGAAACGAATGAAGCTGATGCATGTGGGGCTGCTGGTCGCCGATCTCGAACGCTCGGCCACTTTCTACGAGGAGGTGCTGGGGCTTGTGCGGGCGCCGCGCCCGGAGCTTGGGTTCCCCGGCATCTTCTATGCGCTGGACGGCGAGCGGCAGATTCACCTGATGCAGCTCGACAACCCCTATGCCGGCTGCGAACTGCCGGCGCACGGCGGCCGCGACCGGCACATCGCACTCGGTGTTGACGATCTGGCGGCGATCCGGGGGCGGCTGGATGCAGCCGGTGTGGATTATACCCTGAGCAAATCCGGCCGCGCGGCCCTTTTCTGCCGCGACCCGGACGGTAATGCCATCGAACTGATGGAAATTTAGGCATACGGCCTCAGAGCTCCTGCCTTCGGCCTTGATCGCTCCGCAGGTACAGGCCCTGCTTCGCTCACTAAAGCCGCCCATCCTTGGGCGGGTGGCTTTGTTTTGATTAGATTGGTTTAGGGATGAATTGCCTCGAGGAAGATGCGGTCGATGCTCTCGTGCCAGTGGTCGTGGTAGGCGGCGAGCCAGCGCTCGGCCTGCGTCTGGCCGCTCTCCATGGCGTGGAACAGCGGTGCCAGGAAGCGGGCCTCGGTTTCGCCGTCGGCATTGCGCAGGTTCTGGCGAGTAAGGCCAGCCTTCGAAATCTCCAGCATCTGCCCGCACAGCTTCAGCACTGTCGTGTCGCGGAACGGTGTGGCCAGGGCGGTGCGCGGTACCGATCTCCGTAGCTCCTCGACCTCGGCATGCGTCCAGTCAGCAACCATATCCCAGGCTTGTTGCAGCGAAGCCTCGTCGTACAGCAGCCCCTTCCACAGGGCCGGCAGCGAGCAGATCCACGGCCACGGTCCGGCATCGGCGCCGCGCATCTCCAGATAGCGCTTCAGGCGCACCTCGGGGAAGGCGGTGGAGGCATGCAGTTCCCAGTCGGCGAGGGTCGGGTATTCGCCCGGCGCCTGCGGCAGTTTGCCCTGCATGAAAGTTCGGAAGCTCTCGCCGGTGCAGTCGACGTAGTGGCCTCCCCGCTTGATGAAGTACATCGGCACGTCGAGCAGCCAGTCGGTGTAACTCGCGAAACCGAAATCGTCATGAAAGGCGCAGGCCGGCACACCGGTGCGCGCCGGGTCGGTGTCGAGCCAGCAGGCGGCACGGTTGGACAACAATCCCGTCGGCTTGCCGTCGACAAAGGGGCTCGCCGCGTAGAGGGCGGTCACGACGGGTTGCAGACAGAGGCCGACCCGCATCTTGCGGACCATGTCGGCCTCCGAAGCGAAATCGAGGTTGGCCTGCACCGTGGCGGTACGCAGCATCATGTCCAGTCCCTTGCCGCCCACCTTCGGCATGTGACGGCGCATGACCGCATAGCGCTCCTTCGGCATCCAGGGGATATCGTCGCGCCGCCATTTCGGCTGGAAGCCCAGGCCGAGGAAGCCGATGCGCAGCTCGTCGGTGATCTTCTTCAGCAGCCTGAGATGCTCGGTGGTCTCGATGCAGGTTTCGTGGACGGAGGCGAGCGGTGCACCGGAGAGCTCGAGCTGGCCGCCCGGCTCCAGCGTGATTGCGGCAGCCCCCCGGGTGAGTGCGATCGGATGGCCATCTTCGATCTCCGCCTGCCAGCCGAGCTCCTCCAGCATGGCGAGCAGGCGGTGGATGCTGCGTTCGCCCTCGTAGGGGATGGGTTTAAGCGTATCGAGGCAGAAGCCGATCTTCTCGTGCTCGGTGCCGATGCGCCATTGTTCGCGCGGCTTGCAGCCGGCGGCGAACCATCCGGCAAGCTCCGCTTCGGTAAGGGGTTGCTGCATGTTGCTACTCTAGTCTGCGGTGTTGCTGGCTGGCGAGTTCGTCGATGGTCCGGGCGTCAGCCACCCACCTTGTAGTCGGTGCTGTACTCGGGGCCAAGGATGCGGATCAGTGGTGCGAGGTGCTTCTCGTAACGCTTCCAGGCGGCCATCGAGTCGGTGTACATGCCACGCCGTACCTGCGCTACGCTGGCCGTGCGGACAACGTTATTCGTCTTGTTGAACTGTAGGCACCGGTCGTTCCACGGCAGGCCGCAGTAGTCGAGCAGCTTGCGGGTCTCCTCTTCCTGGTTGGCGACCAGCCGTTCGTAATTCAGCTCGTACATCGCACCTTTCGGCAGCACGTTGCGCCAGTGCTGCATCAGCTTGAGATACATGCGGTAGTAGTAGCCCAGTTCGCCGAGGTTGTAGCCGTAGTCGAACAGGAAGCCTTGCAGATCCTGCTTGAAGATCGACAGGCAGTTATCGAGCGGGTGGCGGCGCACATGTACGATCTTGGCCTTCGGCATGGCACAGTGGATGGCGCCAATCTCGCGGATGCTGGTCAGCGTCTTGTCGGTGATGCGCAGGGCTGCGGTGTCGCCATCCCTGAGCTTCTCCACATACATTCGGCCGACCTCTTCCCACTGCGCGGGTGTGAAAGCGGTCAGCCGCTCCAGGGTCAGCGGGTTGTCATCGCTGTGGAGGGTGGAGAGCACCTGGCGCTCGAAAATGTCGCACTCGCCGCGGCTGGCCACGTCCGGATGTGCAGCCAGGATCTGCTCGGTCAGCGTGCTACCGCAGCGCGGCATGCCGACGATGAAGATGGGTGTTTCGTCATCCAGCGCGCTGGCGTGCACAAACACCTCCGGCGTATAGGCTGCCATGATCTCTTCCATATGAGACAGCTCAGCGTCCGGGTCGTACATGCTCTTTTTGTGGCGAATGGCGTTGCCCTCGGAGAGCAATTCGAAAGCGCGGTCGTATTGCCCGAGCTGTTCCATCACCTTGCCGAGCATGAAGCACATCGCCTGCCGGTCCTTGGTGTCCGGCACGCTCTGTTCGTACAGGCGAATCATGCCGGCGACGTCTGGATCGTCCGGATCCTGATATTTTTTGACAAAGGTCAGGATGTCGTAGGCCCTGGCGCTGTCGGGCAAGATGGAGAGTACCTTCCGGGCTTCGGCTTCGGCTTCGGCCAGGCGGCCGCGTTGCAGCTCCAGTTTGCCCATCTTGGCATGTGCTTCCGGATGATCTGGATCGATGGCGAAAATGGCCTGCAGGTAGCTCTCGGCCTCCTCAAGCATGTCCAGCGGTTCGCTGGCCAGAAACAGCCCCATCAGAACGTTGATGTCGCGCGGGTTTTGCTTGTGCAGCTTTTCCAGTAGGGGCAATGCTTGTTGGTATTGTCTCGATTCGACGAGCGCCTTGCAGTAGTTGAGCTGGATGGGCAGGGATTTCTTGCTCAGCGCGATGGCTTGGCGATAACTATCGGCTGCTTCGCGCCAGCGTTCGAGGTCCAGATAGATTTTGCCGAGGTTGACGAAAAACTCCCCCCTGTTCGGAGCGGCCGTCGTGGCCTTCTTCAACCAGTGGATCGCTGCATCCGGCTGTCCACTCTGGCTGTACATGATGCCGCGCAGGTTGGCAACATTGGCATGGTCCGGTTGCATGCTCTCGATCCTGCGACATAGCTGTTCGCAGACGTCGAAGCGTCCGTTCATGCAGGCCAGGTTGGCCTGTTCCACAAGCGTCTGGACCTGACGTTTCTTGTTGTTGGACAATTTGGGTTGTAGGCGTGCCATGCGTTTCTTCACTCCCTGGGGCGGAACGGTCGAGTATGCGAATATGGTTTAGGCGTGGGCTGCAACGAGCTTCAGCCAGTAGTGGGTCAGCGTCCGGCTGAAATCGGCCGCCTTGGCCTTTTTCAGCTCCGCCTGCAGTTCTTCCACATACTCATAGGGAATGTGGTAGATGGCGCCGGAGGTTTCCCACTCTGTATCGGATTGCATCAGGCGCAGTCCGATCGTGTCGCCGATCTCGAACATGCGGCTGGCCCATTTGTCCTCGATGGTGACCGGTTCGGATTTCTTGCTTTGCGGAGATTCCTCAAGCGTGAAGCTTTCTCCGGGGACACAGGCCGTTACCCGGTAGAGGCGCAGCGGCCGCTTCGCCAGCTGCTGCAGGTAGCTCCGCTGGTTGTCGTTCAGCGCCAGTTCGTCGGCGGCAAGGATCATCTGCAGCGGCCGGTTCTCGCCCTCCATATTCTCGAAGCTGCCTTCGGCCACCAGTTGCTCCAGCAGGTTGATGTCGTGGATGCCGCGGATACGGGGATCGGCACTGGCGATGCCCTGGCGATCGGCATCGTCGATGCCGTCGAGCCATACCATCTCGACCCAGTCGTCGATCTGCGGCCGGCTGTGATGGCTGAGCCAGCCGAGCGCCTTCTGGATGGCTTCCCGCCGTTCGGCGCGTTCGATGCTCTTGTCACGCTGTTTCTGCATGCAGCAGTTCTTGTATTTTTTGCCGCTGCCGCATGGGCATGGTTCGTTGCGTTGGATCTTCCGGCTCACACGTCCCCTCACTGTCTCGATTCGATCTGAACGCTGCAGACTAGGGATTCGTGGCGGGGAAGCAAAGCAGCTGCCTTGAGAGGCGCAATGCGCAGTGTCGGGTTTGGTGGGTGCGCACGGCGTGATGATTGCTGTTTGCGGTCGGATTTGTTGCATGGGGCCGGCGCTTCATCGCGCCGCGGCTCGAAAGCGCCGGGGGTCCGGCCCGGCTGTTGCTAAGTGTGACTCTTTTGTGTTGCGCGCAATTTTTACACCTTTTGTTCCAATTGAAAACTTTCTCTTTTCCTTGAAATGCAAAATATGTTTTATTTTTATGTGATTTTTTATTGGGGCAATTATTGCACCCATTGGGGCGCAACGATTGCTCCGTGAAACAATATGACACATTGTGGTGTGTCGTTGTTTGACGCGCGGATGCCGGGTGGCCA
>DATLWR010000021.1:0-9333 GCA_035576205.1 Mariprofundaceae bacterium | reverse complement strand
ACCAGATCGCCGTAAACCCGGATGGCCGGGATCAACTGGTCGAAGGCAGCGCCTCCGACGGTGTCGAAAGCGATATCGACGCCGGCACCCTCCGTCCAGTCGAGCAGTGCCGCGGTGATATCCTGCCTCTTGTAGTTGATTACTAGGTCGGCCCCCAGTTCCCTGACGAAAGCCGCCTTCTCATCCGAGCTGACGGAGGTGGCAACCTCGCAGCCGGCAACCTTGGCCAACTGGATGGCGACATGGCCGACGCCACCGGCGCCGGCATGGATGAAGATCTTTTGTCCCGAGCGCATGTCTGCCCGGTCGAACAGCGCCTCCCAGGCAGTAATCAGGACGAGCGGTGCGGCGGCCGCCACGGCGAAATCGAGTCCGGCCGGCTTGTGGGCCAGATAGCTCTCCGGCACCACATTGTATTCGGCGTAGTTGCCGCTTTTCTGGCCGAGGCCGCCGTAGCAGTAGTAGACCGTATCGCCCGGCGCAAAGTGTGAAACACCATGGCCGACTTTTTCGATAATGCCGGCGCCGTCGCAACCCAGGATGGCCGGGAGCCCTTCGGGGAAATAGAGGCCGCGGGAGCGGAGCTTCGTATCGATCGGGTTTACACCTGCCGCCATAATCCGCACCAGCACTTCGCCGTCACCGCAGACGGGAATCTCGAGTTCGGTCATCTTAAGCGTTTCCGGGCTACCGGGTTGCATCATCTGAACAGCGCGCATATACGGGGCTCCAAATTGGTTCGGAGGATTTCAGCACAGCTGCCCGGAAAAGCAAGGCGGCTGACAGGCGGTGGGCAGTTAGCTACAATCACCTGCAAGATGCGGCGAATGCTGCGTGATAAGGGTGACCATGGATCGTTCGCGCCGGGTTGAATTGTACGATACGACGCTCCGCGATGGGGCGCAGACGGCTGGAATCCATTTCTCCATCGAGGACAAGCTGCGGATCGCTAACCGGCTGGCCGATTTTGGGATGGACTGGATCGAAGGCGGTTGGCCGGGTGCCAGCCCGAAGGATGACCGATTCTTTGAGCAGATGCGTCAGCGTCATTGGTCGAAAAGCCGGCTGGTGGCCTTCGGTTCGACTGCCCGCCCTGGCGGACCGGTGGCCGAGGATCAGGGATTGCTGCGGTTGGCCGGGAGCGGAGCGGAGGCCGCCTGCATTTTTGGCAAGAGTTGGGATCTGCATGTCGAAAAGGCGCTGGGGATCTCGCGGCAGCAGAATCTGGATCTTGTGCACGAGTCTGTGGCCTGCCTGAAGGCGCGGCTCGGGAAGGTTTTCTTCGATGCCGAGCATTTTTTCGACGGGTACAACTCGGATGCCGATTATGCCCTGGCTGTGCTGGATGCGGCCTTTTCGGCCGGTGCTGACGTATTGGTGCTGTGCGATACGAATGGCGGCACGATTCCCTATCGTATCGCCGAGCTGACGGGCAAGGTGCTGGCCCGCTTTCCTGAGGCAGCGGTCGGCATTCATGCCCACAACGATTGTGAGCTGGCCGTGGCCAATACCATTGCGGCTGTTCGTGTCGGGGCACGGCATCTGCAGGGGACGGTCAACGGTATCGGCGAGCGCTGCGGCAATGCCAATCTGGTCTCGGTGATCCCCACCCTGCAGTTGAAGATGGATTTCGATTGCGGCATCGCTTCTGAACAGCTGAAAGAGCTTCGGGCGCTGTCCGATTTCGTGAACGAGATGGCCAACCGCCTCCCTTGGCGACACCAGCCTTATATCGGCGATAATGCCTTTGCCCACAAGGGGGGGATCCACGTGTCGGCCATTCGCAAGGATGCCCGGTTATATGAGCATATCGATCCGGCGCTGGTGGGGAATGTGCAACGAGTTCTGGTTTCCGATCAGGCAGGCAAGAGCAATGTGCTTGTCAAACTGGAAGAGATGGACGACTCCCTGGAGCTGGATGCCAACAACCCGGTGGTGGCCGAGGCGGTACGACGGGTGAAGGAGCTGGAGGCGAAAGGGTATGCCTTCGAAGGTGCCGACGCTTCTTTCAAGCTACTGCTGTTGCGGGCCATGGGCAGGTTCCGGCACTACTTCGAGCTTGAGGGATTTCGCGTCTTCGACGAAAAGCGGGGGCATGAAGGAGTTCCCGAGTCGGAAGCCACCGTTCAAATACGTGTGGGCAAGCGAACTTCACATACCGCAGCACTGGGAAATGGCCCAATCAATGCCATGGACAAGGCATTGCGCTCGGCGTTGATGGACTTCTATCCGCAATTGGCCGACATGCGGCTGACAGATTTCAAGGTGCGCGTCCTGTCAACCAAGGAAGCAACGCAGGCGGCGGTACGGGTGTTGATCGAGTCGACCGACGGCCGGAAGAAGTGGGGCACGGTCGGCGTTTCCACCGACGTGCTGGATGCCGCTTATCAGGCGCTGGTGGATGCCATTGAGTTCAAGCTGTTTGCCGGTCATGTCGAACCCCCAGTGACAAAAGATTGACCGTCCATGGCTGATTCCGGACTTTTTCCGATGTCGCCATCTGATGGGCTACACTGAAGCTGGTGACATCGCCGGAGGCAGTTATGCGACTGGTTGAGAAAAAATGTGTTCCCTGTCAGGGCGGTATCCCGCCGATGCTGGGCAGTGAAGCCAGCAGAATGCTTGCCGAAGTTCCCGGCTGGGAGCTGATTGCAGGCGATACGAAAATCCAGCGAACATTCCGGTTCAAGAATTTTACGCTGGCGCAGATATTTGCCACCCATATCGGAGAACTGGCCGAGGCGGAACAGCACCATCCCGATATCTGCTTCGGTTGGGGTTACTGCACGGTCGTGTTCTACACCCATAAAATCGGCGGCTTGCACGAGAATGACTTCATCATGGCGGCCAAGGTCAATGCCATTCCCGCCTGATCCGAAATTTTTATAATCCCAGATCGAAGAAGGTCTTTTTCTCCGTATTGGCGTTGCCACCCGTTTCGGCCGGGGTTTCTTCTGTCGGTGCGGTTCCTTCGCGGAAAGCTTCGAGCAGGATGTCCTTGGTGTCAGGGCCTGGCAGTTTGCCGGTTTTCCGATCGATCGCGACCCAGACAATCCCATCGGGTGGCGTAAAGTCCTCAACGGGCTTGCCTTGTTCGAAAGATTGCATGGCCTCCAGCCAGGTCGGCAAGGCCGCATGGGCGCCGGTTTCCGTGCGTCCCATGCTCGATGGCGTATCCCTGCCGGTCCAGACGCCGGTCAGGATTTGCGGTGTGTAGCCGATGAACCAGGCATCCACCTGGTTGTTCGTCGTGCCGGTTTTGCCTGCCGCAGGGCGACCGAGGGCCCGGGCGCGGACACCCGTGCCGCGCTCAATGACGCCTTTCATCATGTTGGTGGTCAAAAAGGCGCTGATAGGATCGATAGCCTGTTCAGCCGGCTGCATGGAGCTGTTCACCGCCAGTACGGGGCTGGCGTGGCACTGCATGCAGCGATGGCCAGCTACGGCACGGTGAATGGTTTTTCCGGTCCGGTCCTGAATCTGCTGAACCGAAACCGGCTTCCACTTTTGGCCATTGCTGGCCAGAACGGCATAGGACTCCGTCATTGCCTCCAGAGAAACTTCGGTTGCTCCCAGTGCCAGCGCGAGCTGCTTCGGGAATTCGCGCTGGAATGGGTAGTTGCTCAGCGACCGCACAAAGCGATTGATACCGATATCCTGCAGCAATTTGATCGAGGCGAGATTGCGCGAGTGTTCGAGGGCGTCGCGCAATGTAACGGCACCCGCAAAGCTGTCTTTGTAGTTATCCGGTCGCCAGAACTCGTCCAGTTGCAGGTTTTCGAATACGACCGGAGTGTCGAGAACAATGCTGGCAGGCGTCATGCCCGCTTCCATGGCCGTCGCATACAGGAACGGTTTGAAGGAGCTGCCCGGTTGCCGCATCGCCTGGCCGACGCGATCGAAACCGCTTTGCACGAAATCGAAGCCGCCGACTCGGGCGACGACGGTCCCCTTTTTCAGGTCGATGCTGTACAGAGCCGATTCGATGGACGGCTGCTGTGTCAGGCGAACGCCTCCCCTGCCATCCCCCTGCAGCACGATTTCATCACCGATCCGCCATGTTTGAGGACGCTTGGGAGCCGCGGGATCTTCCGACGGCGCTTCCCATTGCCAGCTGGGTTTACTTAGCTGCCAGAGTTTCAGGCCGTCGCTGACAATGAGATCGCCGTTGCGTTGCACACGCTCAACCAGTGCCGGAAATATTTCGTCGTCAGCTGGCGGTTGGGCGGCCTGCTCGCGTTCTTTCGCCCATGTTTCGAGCAGTTTTTCGCGTTCCTCCGGCTGATGGTGGACGGGTGCGCGATACAATTGCCGTTGTTCGACTTCAAGAACTCCCTTGCGTACGGCATGGACGGCTGCTTGTTCGGCTCCCGGCTGATAGGGGACGATGATGGTGAGGCCCTGCCGCCTGAGCGTATTGACCCCCACCTTGTCGGTCAGCTGGCGGTACACTTCATCCGCATAGGCATCGGTCAGCAGCGGATCGGGGAGTGGTGCTACAGTCAGTGGCTCCTTGAGCGCTGCCACAACCTGTTCCGGAGTGGCATAACCGCTCTGCTGCATTAGATACAGAACGGTATTGCGACGTTGCAGGGCAAGGTCATGATTAAGATGCGGTGCATATTTGCCCGGCGCTTTGGGCAGACCGGCAAGCATGGCGCATTCGGCCAGGGTCAGCTCATCCATGCGCTTGCCGAAATAGCGCCAGGCGGCACTGGCAACTCCGTACGAGCCGCGTCCCAGGTAGATCTGGTTCAGGTAGAGGTAAAGGATTTCATCCTTGGTAAACGCTTTCTCGATCCTGTGAGCGAGAATGACCTCACGGATTTTTCGCGCATAGGTACGGTCCGATGTCAGCAGGAAATTCTTGGCAACCTGCTGAGTAATGGTGCTGCCTCCCTGAACCGTCTGTCCGGCACGAAGGTTGGCGAAGGCCGCGGAGATGATACGCGCCGGATTGATGCCCGGGTGCTCGTAAAACTGCTGATCCTCGGCGGCCAAGAAGGCGTTGCGGAGCTTCAGCGGGATTTCGTTCAGTGGTGCAAGAATGCGATGTTCGTCGGCATATTCCGCGATCAGCTCGCCATCCGGATTGTAGATGCGCGATACCAACGGTGGCTGATAGTCGGAAAGCTTGCTAAGTTCAGGCAGGTTGCGCGAAAAATAAGCATAGCCTATTGTGATGGCAGTCACGGCAAAGATGGCGGAAGCGAGTAGTAATTTGAAGGCAATGGAAAGTATGCGCATTCAACGAACCCTAAGGCGTAGCTCTCATGCCGGGCAAGAGCGGATGGCTGGGTTTACCTTGTTCAATCTTATGCTTACTTTGGCGATACTCTCTATTCTGGCCATGATTTCCATGCCGAATCTCAAGCAAATGGTGGCGGCCAGCCGCCTGGCTTCAGCGGCAAACGGATTCGCCGGCACATTGAATATGGCCAGGAGTGAGGCGGCAAAGCGTGGGGTGCGCGTTACCTTGTGTAAAAGCGCGGATGGAGCGACCTGTACTCTGGCTGGCAACTGGTCCCAAGGGTGGATTCTGTTTCAGGATGACGATAATAGCTGCATCCGTACCGGAGGAGAGCCGCTCATTCAGGCATCGGCGGCTCAGGCCAAATTTACCATTACAGGCTCCGGTACCGGTGCCAACTATATTTCCTACATACCCACCGGCATGACCAAGACCGCTTCAAACGCTTTCTTGGCGACCACGTTTAAGATTTGCGATAACGCCTATGGTGGCGCGACCGGTCGACAGGTCGTGGTTAGCGCTTCGGGGCGGGCACGTATCGCTACGGGGAGTTGTCCATGATGGACTCTATTTTTAGGCGACAGGCCGGAGCGATGCATTGCAAGAATGATGGCGGCTTCACGTTGATCGAAGTGCTGATCGCAATCTTTGTTCTGGCGGTCGGCCTGCTGGCGATGGCCAACGTCCAGGTGGGCGGCATGAAGTCGACGGATGATGGCTATCTGCGGACACAGGCGAACATTGCGGCGACGGATATGGCGGACCGTATGCGGGCTAATATCGCCGGCGTGAATGCCAACCTTTATGCCAATGTAACCGGCGCCATACCTTCCCCGGTGCCGCCCAGCTGTACCGGAGTCGCATGCACATCGGGCGGTATCGCCTCGCGGGATATTTACGAGTGGTTGACGTCGCTTTCTGATCCGACACAGATCAATCTGCCGGGGGGCACCGGAAGCGTGACTTGTATTGACAACAATACAGCTGACGGCGATCCCTGCACCGATGGTTCTCCTCATACCATTACTGTTAGCTGGCGAGGCAGATTCGGTCCTGGCAGCTATTCGGTGACGTTCCAGCCATGAGACCGGATATGAAACCCCTTTTCTCCCAGCGCGGTTTTTCACTCATCGAATTGCTGGTGGCGATGGCGATCGGCATGGTCTTCATGGCCGCGGTGGTGCGGGTCTATGTTTCCACCGGCGATGCGTATCGCAAGATGGAAGGTGTGGCCGCGGTCCAGAATGACGGCCGCTTCATTATCAATTTCTTGCAGAATATCATCATGTCGGCCGGCTATCGCGGTTGTGCGGCGAGCGGCAGTGTCCTGAACAACAGGCTTAATGGTTCGGCAACCTATGCGTACGACTTTTCGGTACCGTTGGACGGTAACGAGTCAACGGGGGTTGGCACTTGGTCGCCGGCGCTGGATCCGGCGCTGGCCTCAGCACTGTCGGGGAGTGATGTGATCACCGTGCGTGGAGTCAATGACTATCCGGTTTCGGTGACGGCTCAGATGGCCAGCTTGACGAGCGATTTGACGGTTAACGCGTTGAACAACTTCTCCTCGGGCACCATCCTCATGGTGTCGGACTGCGCGGGGAATGTCGACGTTTTCCAGAAGACCAACAGTTTTTCCGCGGCGGCGGCGACATCGATCTCGCATGCGGCAGGGGGGGCAGGCCCCGGCAATTCGTCGGGTACGCTTGCGACGACCTACGGCACGAGCGCTGCCGTGGCTCCTGTCTCTACGACAGGGATTTTCGTGGCGGTTAGTCCGACCACCGGTATCAATTCGCTGTATGTCATTCAACCGTCCAGCTTTGGTACGACGGCAACCCAACTCGTCGAGGGCGTGGACGGCATGCAGATTCTGTATGGTGTTGCTACGGTGGCGGGTAGCAATACCGCCACCCAGTATATGCCTGCCGATGCGGTGACGGCTGCGGGCGCATGGGACAACGTCATGACGGTGCGGGTGGCGGTGCTGGTTTCCTCGCCGAATGCCAGCACCAGGACGCCGGATACGCGGATATACAATGTATTGGGCGTTAATTACGGGCCGTTTGGCGATTTCCGCGAACGACGCGTGTTTACGACGACGGTTACGCTCAGGAACCGCTACTTGAGGCAGTGAGGGATTATATGGATCTCATAGGCGTTAGACGGGAGGAGAAGGGAACAGTGCTGGTGCTCGCACTGGTCATGCTTGTCGTGCTTGCAGCCATGGCCGTGGGTGCGATGACGACCTCCATCCAGGAACAGCGCATGTCAATGAATTCGCTGGATCAGAACATGGCATTCCAGGCCGCCGAGACGGCCTTGCGGGTCGGCGAGGACTACCTTCAGGGCTTTGCCGGAACTACGCCGCCAGTCGGCACGGCATCCTGCGCGGCGCCCTGCGTGGCGACACCCTATACTACTGGCCTTCCATGGGGGACGCCGCAGGCCGATCAGGTGACGACAGGTGGAGGGGCCTCGTTTGCCAACGCCGTTATACCACCGCAAGTCATCATTGAAGATCAGGGTCTATTTATCACCGGGATCAGTACGATGGCTGTTGGCGGCGGGTATGGAGGAAGCAAGCCGCCGCAAAGCCGATTCTATCACGTGACGGCGTTCGGCTCGGGCATGACCACGAATTCGCAGTCCATGGTACAAAGTGTGTATGCCATCCGTGCGAACTAACGGCAGCATTCGATAGGTTGAATGAAAGAGGTGACGATCATGTTGCACATCCAGAAGCTTAACCGGACCATATTCAACGGCTTCGGCATCCTGCTTGCCGCCGTGCTGGCGCTTCCCGCCGCATCGCAGGCGAACAATCTCAATATTTCCCAGACGCCGCTCAGCATCGGCGGCCTGACCGAACCTGACGTCATGTTCACCATCGACGATTCGGGATCGATGGGCTGGGAGGCGATGCCGGATGCGATCGCGAATATCAGGAATACCTCTTTCCCGTCATCGAACAGCTGGACAAACAGCAATACATACAGCCGGTATTATGACCCCACTAGCAGCAGCGTGACGCAAATCCGCTCGCCGAATATCAATACCATCTTTTACAATCCGGCGATCCGCTACTACCCATGGTCCAACTCGAACGGGTCGCTGATGGCCAATGCGGATCCGACCTGCGCGCAGTACGATCCGATGGCTCCCAATGCCACAACCTGCGTCAATTTCACGATTCCCCATGTGGTGGGTGGCGCACCTACGGGCACCCTTTGGCCGGCCGACTATTACATCTATAACGGCGGTGGCCAGACCACGGCTTCCAACTATACGCATGTTGTGATCCAGCCGGGGACGACTTATACCACCAGTGCGAACCGCACCGACTGCGCCAGTGCCCCGACCTGTACCTTTACCGAGGAAGTGCAGAACTACGCCAACTGGTTCCAGTACTATCGCGAACGTCTGATGACCGCCAAGGCCGGCATCAGCCGTGCCTTCGCCGCACAGCCGACGAGCATGCGTGTTGGATATGGATCGATTAATACTACAAGCCATACGGTCGATGGAGTGTCCACGCGGACGGTTATTAGCGGTGTGCGCCATTTCGACGGCGTCAACCGGACGAACTTTTTCACCAACCTGTTTAACCAGACGACCAACGGTTCGACGCCGTTGCGACAGGCGCTGGAAGGCGTGGGTCAGTATTTCAAGCGGACCGACAACGCTGGCCCCTGGGGCAACACGCCGGGGGACAATACGGACAACACGCCGCACAGCACCTGCCGGCAGGTCTTCAACATCCTGATGACCGATGGTTACTGGAACGGCAACAACCCGAACTACGTGACCGGGAATGTCGATAATTCGAACGGTCCGACGATCACCATGCCGGACGGGTCGACCTACCAATATACAGCGGCGAATCCGTATAAGGATTCCTACTCCGTGACGCTGGCTGATGTAGCCATGTATTACTGGAACCATGATCTGCGCACCGATCTGGCGAACAATGTGCCGTCCATCAGCGCCAAGGATCCGGCCAAATGGCAGCATCTGGTGAACTTTACCGTAGGTCTGGGTGTGCAGGGGACGCTGGATTCCGATCCGAATTCGCCAACCTA
>DATLWR010000020.1:0-22265 GCA_035576205.1 Mariprofundaceae bacterium | reverse complement strand
CGCACCAGCCGCACACCCTCATTGATCAGTTCACGCGACCGCTCCGGATGACGGCAGGCGACCGTCACCTGATGCCCCCGTCGGACCGCTTCCTGGACGATGGCGCGTCCGACAAACCCGCTACCGCCGACAACACATAGGCGCTGAGCCATGCTCCCCTCCTGGTACCCCGAATCCGATGTCAAATTATGTTAAACCCCTACCGGAGGTCAATCACCCGAGCTTGCAGCAGGGGGCATCTTGTCTAAGCTTGCGTTAAATTTGTCAGATAACGTCGGGGGTAGAGGGAGAACGGTATGGCGTTACAGTATTTCAATCAGGATCAGATTCTTGCGGCTGCCCGCAGTGCCCTGCGGCCACGCCTGCTGGCAACCATGGCAGCCACCATCCTCGGCGCCGTCGTGATTTACGGGCTTTTCGGTATCGGCGTCAACGGCCATTCGTTCGTCTCCATCCTGCTGCATTTCATCGGCGGCATTCTCGCCATGCTCTGGGTTCTCTTCGGACTGACCGCTACGGCCCACCAGATCCATGCGCAACTGAAGGGCGAAGAGATGCCCAATCCGAAACAGGCTGCCTGCTTTGCCTGGGGCAGGGCGCAATCGATCCTGATGCTTCCCGCCTGGGGTGTCGGCCTGCTTGCCGCCCTGCTGATCGTCGAAATGATGGCCATTGCGCTTGGTAAGATCCCCGGGCTTGGACTCATCTGGCTGGCGATCATCGCTGTACCGCTGCTGCTGCTCAACACCGTGGTCGCCGTCACTCTGTTGCTGGCACTGTTCAATATCGCCGCCCGCGTGGCCATCAGCAGCGATGATGCCGCGACCATCCGCGACAATCTCTGGACCCTGCTACGCGAGCGCCTGCCCGAGCTTCTGCTCTACAACCTTGGCGGCGTGCTGGCCACTGGCCTGATCGCTGCGGTCGTACTTTCGCCTCTCTGGCTTGGCTACCTTGTCACGCAGGATCTGATCGGTTTCGAAGCTCCCGAGGCGATTATTGCCGTTCTTTCCTCCAGCGGCTTCTGGGGCAGCATCGCACATATCGTTGTACTGGTCATGATCGGTGCTCTGTCGGCAGCGGTGGCCAGCGTCCCCGGCATCGTGATCACCCACCTCACCCTGTCCATCCACATGGAATTGGATTCCCCGGCTGAAGCCGCAGCCCGAACCGGTGCAACAAAAGCAGCCAGCTCGGCTTCCCGTAGCCGTAAGACGACAGCGGAGAGTGCAGCGCCCAAGCGTCGCGCGCCAAGAAAACGGACCGCCAAACCGGCAAACGAAGAGGCTGCCGCTCCCGCCAGCGATAACGAAAACTGATCGACTTTAGTTGATGAACGTCGATACCTCCGGCATTCAACGTGTCAGCAGCCTGCCGGAAGCCTTGTTCGCGAACGGCGATCATGGCTCGAGCCGGCCGGCGCAATGGTATCGTCGGGAAGATGGCTACGTCCCTGTCACTTATGCACAGCTGATCTCGCGCGTCCGCCATATCGCCTCGGGTCTGATCCGGGCCGGCATCCAGCCGGGTGACCGTATCGGCCTGTTGATGGAAAACCGGCCCGAATGGGCGGCCATCGACTATGCCATCCTCTCCATCGGCGCCGTCACCGTGCCGCTGTATTGCAATTACCGCCCACAGGATATTGCTTATGTACTGAAGGATTGCGGGGCCGTGGCCATTTTCACTTCCGGCGGCCAATTGCTTCGCCATCTGCTGCAGGCAAGTCGGGAATGTCCGGAACTGCACCGCATCTACTGTCTTGAACAGGCCACCGGAAGCGGCAGCACGGAACTGCTTACCTCACTGGAAGCTGGCGAAATCGAGACGACGGCAATCGAGCAGAGGCTTGCCTCACTCACGAGACAGACACTGGCCACCCTTGTCTACACCTCGGGCACAACGGCCAACCCGAAAGGCGTTATGCTGACCCATGGCAATATCCTGACCAACCTGGAAGCAGTGCCGGACGTGCTTCAGCTTAGAACCGATGACCGGATGCTCTCGTTTCTGCCCCTGGCACATGCACTGGAACGGATGGGCGGCCACTTCCTGGTCTACTCGTTCGGCATTTCGGTCGCCTTTGCCGAGCGTCCGGATACGGTGGCCAAGAACCTCGTTGAGGCCGAACCGACCATTCTGATTTCGGTTCCCCGAATGCTCGAGGTGGTACGCAGCCGCATGCTGGCGCAGGTTGCCAAGCAACCTGCGATACAGCGCCAGCCATTCAATCGTTACCTCCGGCTCTCCGAAAGGCGGCGCCACGCCAAACTCAACCTGTTCGACAACCTGATCTTCCGGCTGCTCGACGGCCTGGTCGGCGGAAAGGTACGCGCCCGCTTCGGCGGCCACCTGCGCCTGTTGGTTTCCGGCGGCGCGCCGCTCAGCATCGAGGTGGGCGAATTTTTTGAGAACCTTGGCCTGCCGGTCATCGAAGGTTATGGCCTGACCGAGTCGGCGCCGCTACTGACTGTCAATCCGCTGCACGACCGTCGCCCCGGCAGTGTCGGCAAAGCAGCCGGCGTCGAATTGCGCATCGCCGAAGATGGTGAAATCCTGGCGCGCGGCAACAACATCATGCCCGGCTACTGGAAACTGCCCGAAGCCACTGCCGAGGCACTGGATGCCGACGGCTGGCTGCATACCGGAGACATCGGCGAGCTGGATGCCGATGACTACCTGCGCATTACCGATCGCAAGAAGGACCTGATCGTCAACTCGGGCGGCGAGAACATCGCCCCGCAACGCATCGAGGCCATGCTGGTCGGCGACCCGATGATCGATCAGGCCGTCATCTTCGGCGACAAACGTCCTTACCTGATTGCGCTCATCGTTCCGAACAGGGAAAGCTGCGCAGTCTGGGCAAAGGAGAGCGGGCTGCCGGACACCGACTGGGAACATCTGTGCCGGGCGGAAATCTTCCGCAAACAGATTCAATCCCGCATCAACGGCATCCTCAAACCGCTGAATCCATTTGAACAGATTCGGCGCATCCTGATCGTTGACCAGCCGATGACCATCGAGGACGGCCTGCTGACACCGACCTTGAAGGTCAAGCGCCGCAAGGTTTACGAAAAATTCGCGGCCCAGCTGGAGCAGCTGTATGCCGGCAGTTAATCCCTGAAGTTGGTGAATTTCAGCGGCCTGTCCGTCTCCATGCCCCGCACCAGCGCAATCGCCTCCTGCAGCTCGTCCCGCTTCTTGCCCGTCACTCGCACCTGGTCACCCTGGATGGATGCCTGCACCTTCAGTTTTTCCTGCTTGATGAACTTGACGATCTCCTTCGCAAGTTCCTGGCTGACCCCCTGTTTGACGCTGATCAGCTGCCGCTTGGTGCCGCCGCTGGCATTTTCCGGCTCCCCGTATTCCAGACATTTGGGATCGAGATTCCTGCGTACCAGACGGGCACGCAGGATTTCGGTAACCGTATTGAGCTTGTTCACATCGTCACCGATCACTGTGATATTGCCGTCGCCAAGTTCGATAGAAGCGCTGGATCCCTTGAAATCATAACGAGTGTCAATCTCCTTCTTCACCTGATTGACCGCATTGCTGATCTCCTGCACATCGGTCTCGCAGACGATATCGAAACTGGGCATAGGGCCTCCTGAAACTGTGTTATTTTGAGCATTTTGCAACTGTAGCCTTTGACAAGCAATGCATCTGCCTTAAACATGCGCTAAGCAGGAGGTGCTTTTGCACGCAGCGTTTCAACAGGATTTTTCCTCTCCGGCCGGCGATCCGGGTAGCCGCAGTGTGCGGCGCCGTCGCCGATACCGTCGTATTGCCATGCACAAGCTGGTGATCTTTACCGGCTTTGCTGCACTGGCGATTTCCGGGCTTGTCATGTTGATGGGCAACAGCCAGGAGGTCGCGGCCAAGGCATCGATGCCGCACGAGGAGTGGCTTTCGGCCGACCTGACCACGGAAACCTCGGAAAGCACCGTCCAGAAAGAGCAGCTGAAAGCCGGCGATACGGCTGTCGGCATTTTCGAGCGTTTCGGCTATTCCGCCAGTGAGACCGCGGACATCATTGATGCCGCCCGCAAGGCCTACCCGCTGCATAACGTTCGTGCAGGCCAGACCTTTTCACTGGTCAAGGCAGGAAATTCGGCGAACATCTATTACGATATCGACTCCAGCTCGCGCCTGCATCTGATCTATCATCCGGAGAGCAACAGCTGGCAAGGAGAGGTCGAGCAACGCGGCATTCTGAACCGCCGTGTCTTCACCAGCGGCACCATCGAGGGCAGCCTGTTCGAAGCAGCGGCGAAAGCCGGCCTGAGCGAACGCACGACCATGAACCTCGTCGACATCTTCGCCTGGGACATCGATTTTGCCCGTGATATCCGCAAGGGTGACTCTTTCCGCGTCGCCTATGAGGAGCGTTATGACGATGACGGCAAATCCCTGGGCAGCGTCATTCTTGCCGCCGAATTCGTCAATCAGGGTGAGCTGTTCCAGGCCGTGCGTTATGAAAAGCCGAACGGCGATGTGGAATATTTTACCCCGGAAGGCAAAAGCCTGCGCAAGTCTTACCTGAAGGCGCCGCTTAAATTCACCCGGATTTCATCGACCTTCCAGCTGAAACGGATGCATCCGATCCTCGGCTATACCCGCGCCCACAAGGGCGTGGATTATGCAGCGCCAACCGGGACACCGATCAGCGCCGTCGGCGATGGCCGCATTGTTTTCTGTGGCTGGAAAAGCGGCTATGGCCGCTTCATCGAGATTCGCCATACCAATGGCGAACATACAACGGCTTATGGCCATATGAGCCGTTTCGCCAGGGGCATTCATGCCGGCAGCCGCGTCCGGCAGGGACAGGTCATCGGCTATGTCGGCATGAGCGGACTGGCCACCGGGCCGCATCTGCATTTCGAATTCCGCGTGCGTGGCCAGGCAGTTAATCCCCTGACGATCAAGCGTTCGCCGGCCGACCCGATTCCTGTCGACCAGATGGCGGCATTCAGGGAACAGACGACGCCACTCTTGGCAGAACTGAACGAAACCAACACACTTCTTGCCTGGGAGTGACATGCCACAATCCGCACTGAAACCTGAATGGCTGCAAAAAGCCAGGCAGGTGATCGATATCGAAATCGAAGCCTTGAAAGCGCAACGCGACTCGCTCGCCGAAGCGTTCCAACGCGCCATTCACGTTGTTCTGCAGTTGCAGGGCCGGGTGGTCGTCGTCGGCATGGGAAAATCGGGCATTATCGCCAAGAAGATCGCCGCCACGCTTGCTTCCACTGGCACACCCGCTTTTTTCGTACATGCGGCTGAAGCGCAGCACGGCGATCTCGGCATGATCACCGGCGACGATGCGGTACTGATGCTGTCGCATAGTGGCGAAACCGCGGAAGTATGTGGCCTGTTGCCCGAAGTCAAACGTCTGGGGGCGACGATCCTCGCCATTACCGGCAATCCGGATTCCACCCTCGGCCGGCATGCAGATATTGTGCTGCATGTGCCGGTCAAACAGGAGGCATGCCCCCTGAACCTCGCGCCGACAGCTTCGACGACCGCAGCACTCGCCCTGGGTGATGCTCTGGCCGTGGTAGCGCTGAAGGAACGGGGCTTCCGTGAGGAGGACTTCGCCCGCGTTCACCCGGCCGGCAGTCTGGGGCGCAAGCTGATGAAGGTCGCAGACCTGATGCACGGCAACGGCGACATCCCGATGGTGGACTCTACGGCCAGCCTGCGCGAGGCGATCGTCGAAATGAGCAGCCACCGGCTTGGCATTACCGGCGTTCGCGATGCTGGCCGCTTGAGCGGCTGCCTGACCGACGGCGACCTGCGCCGCATCATGCAATCCGGGCATATGGATCTGACTACGCCGGTTGCCGAACTGATGCACAAGCAGCCGCGCACCATCACCGCAGAACGTCTCGCAAGCGAGGCGCTGCGCCAGATGGAGGAACACAAGATCACCGTATTATTCGTGCAGGATGCAAACGGCGAAACGATCGGCGCCATCCACCTGCACGATCTGCTGCACGCCGGAATCAGCTGATGCCCACTCACGGTTTTGATTTCCCCTTCACGCGCGCCAGCGGCATCCGCCTGCTGATTCTCGATGTCGACGGCGTCCTGACCGACGGCAGCATCATCATGGATCATGCCGGCAACGAGCTGAAGGCCTTCAATGTTCGTGACGGTCACGGCATCAAGATGCTGCAGCGCGCCGGCATCCAGATCGGCATTATCACCGGCCGCTCCTCGCCCGTTGTCGCCGCGCGCGCCAACGACCTGGGTATCGAACACGTCATACAGGGCGCCCTCGACAAATCGAAGGCACTCGATCAAATGCGGGAGATGAGCGGTATTGATTGCCGGCATTCCGCATTCATGGGTGACGACGTCATTGACCTGCCTCCCATGCGCCGTTGCGGTCTGGCATTGGCGCCCGGCGATGCCCACCCGGCCGTACTGAAGTCCGTCGACTGGGCTTCAACCCTGCCGGGAGGACGCGGCGCGGTTCGTCAGGCGGCCGAAGGCCTGCTGCTCGCAAACGGCGTCTGGAGTGAAATCGTCGAATCACGGTACGGAGTCTCCCCCGACGATTGCGGCTGGGCTACCTAACCTCCCTGATGCAGCGACACGTCCTGTTCTGGGTCAAGTGGGCAAGCCTTGGCGTTTCACTGGGAAGCATTCTTCTCGCTGGCGTACTGATGCAATTGCATGGTTCAGTACCGGTCCTCAACAAGCCGGGAGAAGGCAAGCAAGACACTCAGACGCAGGTTTCCAGCCCGCTGATCGTCGAGAAAAAAGGCGACCGCATGGTCTGGCGACTGCAAGCCAAGAAGGCCGAGCAGGAATTCAACGGCAAAATGCACCTGCTGTCGCCCGAATTGACACTGTTCACCGAATCTGACGAGGCCGTGCCGGTGCAAAGCCGCGAAGCGTGGTTCGACCCCATACGGCGGAACATCGAATTCCAAGGAGATGTGCACATTCATTTCCAGCAATGGTCCTTGACCAGCCAGACCGTTTCCTTCAACAGCAGCCGCGACGAACTGTTGATCCCCGGATCCTTCGAGGTGCGCGGCAAAACCTTGCAGGCGAAAGGGAAAAAACTGAGGCTTGATCGCCGGAGTCAACGTCTATGGATCGATCAGGGAATCTGGATCAAGGACGAGAGCAGCGCATGGCAACAACCAGGACATTAATCCGCCTTTGCTGTGCCGGCTTCGTACTGGCAGCGCTAATCACACCGTTGACCGGCCGGGCAGATCCTGTCGAAATCCAGGCCAAGACCATGGAACTGGACCATGCCAAAGCCGTTGTCACCTTTGAAAAGGATGTGCGCCTCGTACAGGGAGACTTCGAGTTACGCTGCGACAAACTGGTCGGTCACTATGAAGGGAGTGCCGGCAACAAAACCGCTGACAACCCGACAGAACTCCAGCATGCCGAGGCCTATGGCCATGTCACCATGCGCCATGGTACAACGACCGGCAGTGCCGATGAGGCGCAATTGGACAACGACAAGGGAAAACTGACTCTCATCGGCCATGCTGTAGTTGAACAGGAAGGTCGACGCATCGAGGGCAATTCGATCGTGCACGATCTGCGCCGACAGGATACGGCTGTTAGCTCGACAGGAGACTCGAGAGTGAGGATGAATATCGAATCGGGCGATGAAAACAAGGCGCTGATCCCGTCAGCCAGCGAGCTGCCAGCACCATGAGCATCGTTCATCACCTTTCGGCCCGCGGCCTGCAAAAGCATTATCGCAAGAAACAGGTTGTACGCCATGTGGACCTGGATATTTATTCCGGCGAATGCATCGGTCTGCTGGGGCCCAATGGCGCCGGCAAAACAACCAGTTTCTACATGGTCTGCGGTCTTGTCGCAGCCGATGGCGGCCAAGTCGCACTGGACGGCGATGACATCACAAAACTACCGATGCACCTGCGGGCACGGCGTGGCATCGGTTACCTGCCGCAGGAAGCGAGCATTTTCCGAAAACTCAGTGTACGCGACAATCTCTTGGCTATTTTCGAAACCCTGAATCTTCCGGCTGCCCAGGTTGAAGAGGAAATGGAAGCGCTGTTGCTGGAACTCGGCATCGAGGGCGTGCAGCATCAGATGGCCTATACCCTTTCAGGCGGCCAGCGGCGCCGGACCGAAATCGCCCGTGCACTCGTGACCAAGCCACGCTTCCTGTTGCTGGATGAGCCGTTTGCCGGTGTCGACCCGATAGCCGTCGAGGATATCCAGGCGATCATTTCCGACCTGCGCCAGAAGGGCATCGGCGTACTGATCACCGATCACAATGTGCGCGATACCCTGTCGATCTGCGATCGGGCCTACCTGATGAATGCCGGCGAAATTCTCGTGCAGGGTACAGCCGACGAGATCGTCGCCCATCCCGATGCACGTCGCTATTACCTGGGCGAAAGCTTCTCCATGTAGTTAACCGGCCAATGTGATGAACTGCACATCTTGTCCTACAATCGTTTCTAGGTTGCCGGACATTCAGGAGATGCCATGACCGACCGTTCCCGAGAAGTGATTGTCGCCATCACCGGCGCCTCCGGCGCTGCTTATGGCCTGCGATTGATCCGGCGGCTTGCCGATGCCGGTCTGTTTCAGCACATCCTGCTTTCCTCAGCAGCCAAGATCGTGCTCCGCCAGGAGTGCGATGTCGAACTGCCAGAATCTCCAAGCGATTGTGGTCGGGCATTGGCCGAGCATTTGCAGATCGACGCGCAGCGCCTCGCCTTCCCGTCCCTTACGGACTGGTTTTCGCCCACCGCCTCCGGCTCAAGCGGCATCCGGCAAATGGTAGTAATCCCTTGTTCCATGGGGACCCTGGCCCGTATCGCCGGCGGCATGTCGGACAATTTGATCGAACGCGCGGCGGATGTGATCCTGAAAGAGCGCCGGCAGTTGATTCTGGTACCCCGCGAAACCCCATTGTCCTCTATCCATCTGGAAAACATGTTGAAGCTTTCCCGTCTGGGAGCCACACTTATCCCCGCCATGCCGGGATTTTACCATCGACCAGCCAGTATCGAGGCCATTATCGACTTTGTTGTCGATCGCGTGATCGATCACCTGCAAATCAACAACACGGAGGCACCGCGATGGGGCGCCTGATTCCTGCCTGCCTGCTCGCGGGATCCATCATACTTTCCGGCTGTACGCTCCTGACCACTGCTGCCGCCGTACCAGGCTTCCTTGTCGAAGGGGTGTTCGGGCATTTCCAGGGTAGCGAGGAGAGCTATCCGGTCAGCATGCGCACCGCACTGGCCGCCAGCCAGCAGGCATTGCGCGACATGAAACTGGACGCCGACCTGCTGGAACCGCAGGATAAAGATGGCTATGTGATACTGTTCGGCAATAACAAGATCGACGGTCAGATTTCGCTGACTTCCCAAACACCGGAGTTGACCACTTTCAACGTCAAAGTGAAAAACGGCATGAGCCGGGAAGACTCGATCGAACGCGCCATCCTTGATGTGCTGCACAAGAAGAGCGGCAGCATCTCCAGCCAGGCCAAATTCGATTTCCGGGGCTATGACCAGATTCGCCAGAAGCCGGACACCCAAGCGCAACAGCTTGCCTGGTTCCGACAGGGCGCCAGCCTGCCCGTAAGCGCTGCGGGTAACAAGCATCCGGGCTGGCTGAAGATCAAACTGCCTTCCAGCAAAACCGGCTACCTGACTGGCGACATCTCGGAATCGCATACAGTTAAGAAATAGGCGACAGGAGAGCAAGCGATGAGCGTTGATCACAAAATCCTCGATGATATCGCCGACAAAATTGCCAGCGGTCTGCAGATGGTCGGCGGCCTCAAACAGGGTGTTGAAGCGCAAGTCCGCAGTATCGTCGAATCGACCCTGACCCAATTCGATGTAGTGACGCATGAGCGCATGCAGGTTCAGGAAGCCATGCTGCAAAAAGCTCGCGATGAGCTTACTAAACTTGAACAACGCGTCACGGAGCTCGAACAGCAACTGAAACACCCCCAGCAAGGCAGGTAATGCATGCTTGCCCGCCTCGCCTCAGCCACATTGAAAGGGCTCGATGCCGAGGCGGTGGATGTCGAGGTGGATTTGTCGCGCGGCTTGCCGGCGTGGAATCTGGTCGGCCTGCCCGAAGCGGCGGTTCGCGAATCCAGGGAACGTGTGCGTTCCGCCCTGCTCAATTCCGGTTTCGAATTTCCTCTAAAGCGGATCACGGTCAATCTCGCCCCGGCGGACCTGCGCAAGGATGGCTCGCATTTCGACCTGCCGATGGCGATCGGCATGCTGCTGGCCTCGGGACAGTTGGCAACCAATCGACCGGCTGAACAGCCTTTCCTGCTGGGAGAACTGGCGCTGGATGGCCGCCTCAATGCGGTGACCGGGGCTCTTCCCTTGGTGATGTTCGCCCGGGCCAAGCAACACTATGCGGTGATCCTTCCGCTAGCCAACCTTGCCGAAGTGGTTGCAGTGGAGGGGATCGATATCCTTCCCGCCGAAAACCTGTTGCAGGTGGTCCAGCACTTGGCCGACACCGCCAGAATCGAACCGGCCGAAATCGATGCCGACGCCCCATGCGCCGAAGAAAATATCCCTGATATGGCCGATATCCGCGGCCAGCAACAGGCGCGGCGCGCGCTGGAAATCGCAGCCGCCGGCGGCCATCACCTGCTGATGACCGGCTCGCCCGGTGTAGGCAAGAGCATGCTGGCCAAGTGTTTGCCCGGCATCCTGCCACCGCTGACTCTTGAACAACGGCTGGAGGTCACCCGCATCTACAGCGTCTCCGCCGACACTTCACGGCCGCCGATGAGCGCCCGTCCGCCATTCCGTTCGCCACACCACTCGGCCTCCGACGTTGCCATTATCGGTGGCGGCACCAACCCGAGGCCGGGGGAGATCTCCAAGGCCGATCACGGCATCCTGTTTCTCGACGAGCTGCCCGAGCACAAGCGTCAGGTACTGGAGACGCTGCGCCAGCCGCTGGAGGACGGCAAGGTTTGCGTCGCCCGCGCCGCCGAAAGCGTCGAATTCCCGGCCCGTTTCCAGCTTGTCGCAGCCATGAACCCTTGCCCGTGCGGTTATCTCGGCCATCCGACCAAGCCCTGCCGTTGCGCACCTGCGCAAATTCGCCGGTATACGGCGCGCATCTCCGGCCCCTTGCTCGACCGCTTCGACCTGCGCGTACACGTGCCGCCAGTGGAGCGCGAAGAGCTAGCCCGCATGCTACCCGGAGAATCTTCAGAACGAGTCGCGGCTCGCGTCGCTCTGGCTCGACGGCGGCAGTTTGAACGGCTCGGTGACGGGCGGGTGAATGCCCGCATGACGCCAGCCGAAACCGAACGCTTCTCTAAACCAGATACTAACGGTGCCAAACTGCTGGATCAGGCGATGCACCGGTTTTCCCTGTCGGCACGCAGCTACCATCGTATTCTGCGTGTCGCTCGCACCATCGCCGACCTCGAGTCGGCCGAACAGGTCGAATCGCAGCATATCGCCGAAGCGCTGAATTACCGTGGCGAAGAGATCACGTGACCCTCAGCGTCAAGCGAAACTGACAATAAACGTCACATCCTGACCGAACGGCCCGTGCTTCGGGTCACTTATTCTGGCATCAAGCTTGCTCAATGTTCGGCGCTGATCATCCGACCCACGGATGGTGAAGATGCAGGCATCTTTGCAAAGGAGACAAGAACAAATGATGAACAACCTCAAGACATTGAAGGCCGAGAAGGGCTTCACGCTCATCGAACTGATGATCGTGGTAGCCATTATCGGCATCCTCGCCGCGATTGCGATTCCGCAGTTCTCGGCCTATCGCATCAAGGCATTCAACTCGGCAGCTGAAAGCGACCTGCGCAATACCAAGCTGGCCGAAGAAGCCCTTTTCACCGACTACCAGCTGTATGGAACGTCTGTTGCTAACACGGCGCTTGCTGCTGCGGTCGGCGCAGCGGGTAATGGCGCCATCGTTGACGGTGCTGTTGCTCTCGGCGCTGGCAATGTCAACTCGATTGCCACGACGACTGTTGGTCAGGCTGCGCAGATCGGCGTCAGCAACCAGGTTCAGCTGCGTGCTGACGTAGACGCCACTCTGGCCTCCTACATCATCACCACCAAGCACACGCAGGGCGACCGTGCATTCGCCACGGATTCCGATGCTACGGCCGTGTACTGGGTACAGAACACCGCTGCCTGGGTTGGCAAGGGCATTGTGGCTGCACCGGTCACCATTCCTGCCTCGACTCCTGGCGCGGATAACATTCAGGGTACTGCCGGTGGTGGTGCTCCGTCTGCCAACTGGGCGCCGCTATAAGCGCTCTTGTGAAGGGGGGGCTACTGCCCCCCCTTTTTTATTGCTGTTTCGCTTAACTTCCACACATGATTCGTTTCCAATCCGTTCAGAAAACCTATCCCAAGGAATTGGGGCAACCTGCACATATCGCACTCAAAGAGCTGTCGTTCCATCTGCAGGAAGGGCAAACCCTCGGCCTGATCGGCCCGAACGGCGCCGGCAAATCGACAACCATCCGGCTGATGCTCGACTTCATCCGGCCCGACCGGGGCGAGATTCGTATCCTGGGTGATTCACCTTCTAAGCCGGCGACCCGGCGCCATATCGGCTACTTACCCGAGCTCGCCACCCTTCCCAAACACCTGAAGGCGCCTGATGTGCTTCGTTTCGCCGGTCGCACCAGTGGCATGAATGACCAACAGATCGAAGCCGCCTCGCATCACTGGCTGCAGCGGCTGAACCTGCTTAATGCCGAGCATCGGCCGCTACGCACCTATTCCAAGGGTATGGTACAGCGCCTGAGCTTTGCCATGGCCCTGCTTCACGATCCTAAATTACTGATTCTCGACGAACCCATGAGCGGACTGGATCCGCTGGGACGGGCCGACATCGTCGATCTGATCCGAGAACTGCGCAATGAGGGCAGGACGATTTTCTTCTGCTCACATCTGCTCGATGATGTCGAACGGCTCGTTGACCAGATATTGGTGATTCACCGCGGCTCCATGCTCTTCAACGGCCCGATCGGTGAACTCTGCTCACCTTCAGCTCCTCTGGAATCCAAATTCCTCGAACTCGTCAGGGAAAGCAATGAAAGCCAGACTGATTAACATCCGTGAGATCGCCCGCCTGATCTTTCTGGAGGGATTTCGCCGCCATACGATCCTGGGACTGGCTGTATTGGCAATCGCTACCGAAGCTAGCGGCTTTCTGTTCATGGACTTCTTCGGCCGCGATCTCGGCAATCCGGTCAACGATTTCATCTTCTCTATCATGTGGTTTGTCGGTTTTGTTTTCATTTTCTTCCATGCTGTGCAAATCATGGCATGGGATGTCGAGCGCGGATTCATATTTCCGTTGTTGGCACGGCCAGTTTCCCGAACCGATTATGTTATCGGGGTATTTGCCGGACTCAGCGCCCTGCTGGCCTGTTTGCAGCTTCTGCTGGGGATTCTTGGTTTCCTTACACTGATATGGATCAAGGGTTCGGTTGCCGCCACCTTCTTCCCGGAACTTTCTGTAGCTCATTATCTATATGCATTCTTCAGCTTGCTTGCCTACCAGCTTCTGCTCATCGCCGTAGTCATGCTTCTCTCCAGCGCCATACGCGGAAGCTTTCCGGTTCTGGTATTGTCATTTGCCTACTATGGCATTGCCTCCGGCCTGCCCGTTGTCCGGAGCATGCTGGGCACATCCGACCAACAACATGCCCTGCAATATATCCTGACTCTGCTTGCTGCGCTTTTCCCGAATCCGTCTACCTATGATCTCAAAGCTGATGTCCTGACCGTTGCCAGCAATTTGACCGCTCTGGAAATTGCTGCCGGGTTTGGTTCGGCATTTCTTTACATGGTGATTGCCCTTTGGCTGGCATGCTTGCTTTATGGCCGCAGGGACCTGTCTTGAAAGCACGCATTTCAGTCTTGTTTTCCATTGTGACCGCCGGTTACGTCGCTATATTCTTGGCTCAGGATTCAGCCAATCAACATACCAACCTGCGATTGTCTCCGCCTCTCCCAACTCCATTTTATGAAATAAGCGGCCCGTTCAAGCAGTTGGTAGCGGATATTCTGCTCATAAAGACGAAAGTATTTCTGGGCGGGAGATCAGCGGAAACTGATCCGCTGTCTTATGCTGAAAATCTTGATCGTCAATTCTCGGCGATTTCCGATCTGCATCCTGAACTTCTTGATATCTATTATCTTTGCGAATCCTCGCTCTCCTGGATTAGCAGACCTTCTGCGGAGCGCTCCAATCAGATACTTTCGGCCGGACTTGAAGGTCGTCCGGAACAATGGACGATCCCATTTTTCATTGGATTCAATAACTTTCGCTACCTGCAGGACAATGATGTTGCGATCCGCTTCCTTTCCATGGCGGCCAACAAACCGTTCGCTCCCGAATGGGTTGGCTCTCTCGCGAATCTCTTGAGCACGGATGGGGGTGACATCGTTGCCGGGTTTCTGCTACTGAGAGAAATGCGAAACCAGACTGTTGATCCGCTCCTGCGCTCGAATCTTGACCGGGATATTTCCCAATATCAGAACGCCTTGGTGGTTCTCCGGGCTATTGCCTCATATAATAATATCAATGGACATCGTCCGGGGCAGTTGACTGATTTGATCCCGAAATTTCTGGCTATGCTCCCAAGGATGGAGGATGGATATGAATTGGAATATTTCAACCAGCGACTGCACCTACATAAAGCTACAGGCCAGCCCTAAAGGCTTTACCCTTATCGAGCTCATGATCTCTGTTGCGATCATCGGCATTCTCGTGGCCATAGCGCTGCCATCTTTCAGCCAGTACAGGGTACGAGCTTTCAATAGTTCAGCTGAATCCTACATCCATTTCATCGCTACCGCCGAAGAGGCCTATTACACCGATTATCAGCTTTACATACAGGGTGGAGTAGCTCTGGGGCCTTCTCCAACCGGCATTATACCGAATTCGACCATTCCATCCGGGGTTGGCTCGGCTGTGGGGGCATTCCCGGTAACTGGCGTCGATGCCGCAACCGGTTTTCCAACCGGCACCAATTTCGTCGGTTTTTCAGGTCACCTCAAGGGCGACAGGGTTTATGCTGCCGACAATATCCATCACATTGAATGGCGACCTTCCAATCCCCCTGATCCGGCGACCGATGCGCAGGCGGAAAATATCACGCAGCTGATTCCGAACGGCTGGGGCTCGCCCCTATAAGGGCCACCTGGCCTGAACGTCCCATGCCTCGGGCATGGCAACGCTGGTGCTGATCGAATAGTAGGCTGCGTGAGCGATCATCGCGGCATTATCGGTACAATGGTGCGGATCGGGCATGTATACCTCAATGCCTTCCCTGCTTGCTAGACGAGCAAGAATACCTCGAAACGTGCTGTTGGATGCCACGCCCCCGCCGATAACCAGGCGCGGTTTAGCTTCGCGCTGGCAGGCACGCAGCGACTTCCTGGCTAAGACCTCGCAAATCGCCGCCTCAATGGAAGCGGCTAGATCGCATCGCTCCTGCTCTCGCAAAGCTCCCAACTCGCGCACCTTGTACATCACTGCGGTTTTCAGGCCGGAAAAGCTGAAGTTCAAATCGTCCTTGTGCAGCATGGGGCGAGGCAGTTCATATCGTTTCGCATCCCCGCGTTCCGCCAACCGGGCAATTTCAGGACCACCGGGATAAGGTAATCCCAACAACCGGGCACATTTGTCGAAGCACTCACCTGCGGCATCATCCAGTGTCTGGCCGATAACCCTGGAATTCCCGATTCCATCGACCTTGACCAGCAATGTATGCCCCCCGGAAACGAGCAAGGTGATGAACGGAAACTCGGGCAGCTGCCCAGACAAACCGGGAGCCAGTAAATGCCCCTCCATGTGATGGACGGGTATCACCGGAATACCTGTTGCCTCCCCCAACGCCCGAGCATAGGAAACGCCCACCAGCAAGGCACCCATCAGCCCGGGGCCGGCGGTTACGCCAATAGCATCGAGATCATCGAAAGCTATAGCAAGCTCTTGGAGCAGATCGTCGACCATCGGTGGCAGCAGTTGCAGATGTTCACGTGAAGCAACCTCAGGTACCACGCCGCCATAGCGCGCATGCGTCTTGATTTGCGAAGCCACCCGCTCGGCAAGGATTTCCCCGTTGCCGTGTGCTCCCCCACGATATACAGCCGCTGCCGTTTCATCGCAGGATGTTTCAATGCCAAGAATGATCACTTATCCCCACCTTTCTGTTTGTGGATGGCGACAATGCCATCGTTCCCGATTACGCTTCGCATGCATTTGTGATGCATCGCACGGAGAGACTCTAGTGATAGTTCCTAGCGTGCCCTACCATTTTTTAAGGAGGATCTATGAAAAAAGTCCTGATACTCGCCTCGCTCTTCCTCTCTTTTGCAGGAATTGCAAGGGCAGATGAAACCATTTCCATCAAGGTGGGCTACCAGATGCTGAAGCCCAGCGGTACCTTTGCCGGTAACATTGCTGGCGTAGGTACGCATGCGGACGTCAAGAACGACCTGGGCCTGAAGAACAGCAATCAGCCTACCGGCGAAGTTGCTCTGCAGTTCGGCGATTCTCGTCTTTCCCTTGGATTCATTCCCATGGATTTCAAAGGCACGGGAACGCTTGCCCGTACGATTACCTTCAACGGCCAGAACTTTACGGCCGGCACGACAGTGAACAGCCAGCTGAAGGGCGACATCTACGATATCGCCTATACCTACTACCTGATCAACATGGATGATCTGCCGTCGCGCTTCCAGCTTGGAATCGAAGGTGCTGTAAAGGTCGTCAAAGCCAAGGCCTCGATGACCAGCGCAGCGCAGACACAGTCGGTCTCTGCAACGGTCGGCATCCCGACCATCGGCCTGCGTGCCCGCGTTGCCCTGGCGGACTTCATTGGTCTGGTTGGCCGTGTCGGCTACCTTGGCTACTCCGGCAATCATTTCCTTGATGCTGATGCCCAGGTTGAGTTCTCGCCGTTGCCGATGGTTGGCATTTATGGCGGATATCGTTACCTGCAAGTTAAGGTTGATCAATCCGGCCTGTTTGTCGATACCAAGTTCCAGGGCCCGTACATCGGCGGCCTTGTTCGCTTCTGATTTCACTACAGCCACGATTCGAAAGGGAGGGCCTTGCCCTCCCTTTTATCTTGCAATTTCAAAGTGTTCTGCTAATCTGCTTTTGCAATACATAAATTTGGCCATATAATTGATCGCTTCTGGGAGGCTGGAATGTCCCGCAAGTTTTGGTTTTTTTGTTGTTTCATGCTTGGCGCCTCGATAGCTATGGCCGCTGATGACCAGACTGCGCCTGCCCCCCAATCTACAGCAACTCAATCTACGACAACTGAAACAATGGCTCCTGATACGGCAGATGAACCCATCCCTGAAGCCATGCAGCATGCCGTGAAAGGGCCGGATATTGATTTTGAAAATCTGCGCGACCCGTTCAGGTCTTACCTCACAGTGGTCGCCGAGCGTGGCCAGGCGCTTCTAAAGGAACGCCTTTCAAGCATTTCCAACCGCAAGCGTGAACCCTTGGAGGACTTCGATCTGACCACGCTGAAGCTGGTAGCCATCTACAAGATGGGGGAAGATCGCGTTGCCATGGTTGAGGACGCAACAGGTAAGGGCTATCTGGTTCGCCGCGGCAACTATATGGGCAGAAACAATGGTCATGTCGAAAAGATCGATAATGACACCATCTATCTGGTTGAACAGGTTCTTAATCCGGCTGGGGAAGTGACCGACCGTCAGGTGACCCTGACACTGAAAGAAGTCAACAAATAGCTTCATATGCAGCGCCCGATGCCTGCAGTACAGGTTCGCCGCCTGTTCGAGCGTCTGCAGAATGCCAACCCCGAACCAGAAACCGAGCTCCATTACACAACGCCATTCGAACTCCTGATTGCCGTTATCCTCTCAGCCCAATCGACCGATATTGGCGTCAATAAAGCCACAGCCAAACTTTTTCCGGTTGCCAACACACCGCAAGCGATCCTGAATCTGGGCGAAGATGGCCTGAAACCGTTCATCGCCACCCTCGGCCTCTACAACAGTAAAGCCAGGAATATTATTGCAGCCTGCGGCATACTGGTTCGCGATCACCTCGGTGAGGTACCTCGCGCCCGCGAGTCGCTGGAGAAACTCCCGGGTGTTGGCCGCAAGACCGCTAACGTCGTGCTCAATGTCTTGTTCGGCGAACCCACCATCGCAGTGGATACCCACATCTTCCGGGTAGCCAACCGTACTGGCCTGGCACCCGGCAAAACCCCTCTGGCCGTCGAGAAGGGACTGCTCAAGGTGGTGCCCAAAGAATATCTGCAGCATGCCCATCATTGGCTCGTCCTGCACGGGCGCTATATCTGCACCGCTCGCAAGCCAAAATGCCACGCTTGCCCCGTCTTTGCCGAATGCCGCTGGCCGGAAAAAACCACAGCCATCGTCTAAGCAATCCGTGTAATCCCCAGAAAGCACGCTAGTTTTCGCTCATGCGCATCATCCGCTCCCTAGGGCTTCTTGCACCCGCCGACCTGCTTGGCGGCGCCGTCACCGTCGGCAATTTTGATGGGGTTCATATGGGCCATGAACAGGTCCTTGCAGAAACCCGTGGCCATGCACTGGACGTCAATGGCCCCGCTGTTGCTGTCACCTTCGAACCGCATCCGCGTGCCGTCCTCTATCCGGAAGAGGCGCCGCGCCGGCTCTGTCATCTGCACGAACGACTCGAGCTGCTGGCCAAGGCGGGCATGGATGCCGTCCTGCTGCTCCATTTCAACAGTGAGATTGCTGCCTGGCCGCCCGCGACGTTCATTCGCCACCTGCATGACACCCTGCGCTTTCGTCATATCCATGTCGGCTACGACTTTGCGTTCGGCCGCGATCGTGAAGGCGACGTGGCAAGCCTGCGCGACATTGGCGAATCGTTACACTTCACCGTCTCCGAGGCAGCGGCCTTTGAAATGCATGGCGCGGTGGTCTCCTCCAGCCGTATCCGCTCCGCCATTGAGGCCGCCGATTTCCGGCTGGCTGAAGCATTGCTCGGTAGGCCTTATTCCATTTCGGGCCATGTCGGGAAAGGTGACCGGCGCGGCCGCAAGCTCGGCTTTCCGACGGCGAATCTTGATGTTCGCGATCTCACTCATCCGCCGGTCGGCATCTATGCCGTACGCACCGAATGCGAAGGCAAAACATGGGATGGCGCCGCCTATTTCGGCTACCGCCCGACGTTCCGCGGCCGCACACTGGTGCTGGAAACACATCTTTTCGATGACAGCCCGGACCTTTACAAGAAACGCCTGAAGGTCATTTTCGTCGAACGCGTACGCGAGGACCGCGCATTCAAATCGGCCGACGACCTCGCCCGCCAGATCGCCCGCGACTGCGAGGCTGCACGCGAAATCCTATCGCGGCGCGACAAGGGCTGATTTTTTTCCTATCCTTCGCGCCATTTCGCCCATCAGGATCAATCAGGAGCGCTGCCTTGGCCGACCAGAATTCATTCGACTACAAATCGACGGTCTTCCTTCCGATCACCGATTTTCCGATGCGCGGCAACCTGCCGCAGGCTGAGCCGCAGCGGCTCGCCCACTGGGAAGAGCAGGATCTCTATGCCGCCATCCGTACTGCACGCCGCGACGCACCGAAATTCGTGCTGCACGACGGCCCGCCCTATGCCAACGGCAACATCCATATCGGCCACGCCGTCAACAAGGTGCTGAAGGACATTGTCGTACGCTCACGGACCATGATGGGTTTCGATGCGCCCTATGTGCCGGGCTGGGATTGCCATGGCCTGCCTATCGAGCTGAAGGTCGAGGAGAAATTCAAGAAAGAGAAGCGGGCCAAGGAGGAGATTCCAGCTGGCGAATTCCGCAAGGAGTGCCGCACATACGCCAAAGGCCAGATCGACATCCAGCGCGAGGAGTTCAAGCGGCTGGGCATCACCGGCGACTGGAACAATCCGTACATCACCATGGACTACAAGTTCGAGGCGGACACCGTGCGAGAGATAGGTCGCTTCCTGGCCAACGGTGGCCTCTACAAAGGCGCCAAGCCGGTACACTGGTGCGTATCCTGCGCCACGGCACTCGCCGAGGCCGAAGTTGAATACGAGGATCACACCTCGCATTCGATCTATGTGAAATTCGCCGCCGGCGAGGATCTCTCCGACCTCGATCCTGCCCTGACCGGCAAGGTTTCTGCCGTCATCTGGACGACCACACCGTGGACGATCCCAGCCAACCTGGCCATTTCCATGGGCCCGGCCATCGAATATGCGGCGGTAAAAATCACCGCTGTGCACGACAATGCCAATCTGGAAGTAGGCGAAATCCTGCTGCTGGCCGAAGAGCTGCGCGAAAGCGTGCTGGCCTCCATCAAGGCCGAAGGCATAGTGGTAGCGCGCCTCAGGGGTGCGCAGCTTGAGCATCGCAAGTTCCGCCATCCGTATCTCAATCAGGATGCGCCGATCCTGGTCGGCGAGCATGTGACGCTCGATGCCGGCACCGGCTCGGTGCATACCGCCCCCGGCCACGGCCAGGAGGACTACGAGATCGGCATGAAATATGGCCTGCGTGTCTACAATCCGGTCGATGACAAGGGCGTCTTCGAACCGAACACGCCGGTAGTCGAAGGCCATCACGTGTTCAAGGCCAATGCCGTGGTCATCGAGCACCTGAAGAATCGTGGCGCGCTGCTCGAAACCAGCCAGCTCCGCCACTCCTATCCGCATTGCTGGCGCTGCCACAACCCGCTGATCTTCCGCGCCACACCGCAGTGGTTCATCTCGATGGAGAAGAACGACCTGCGCTCCAAAGCCTTGCAGGCCATCGGCGAAACGACCTGGACACCGGAATGGGGCGAGAACCGTATCCGCGGCATGGTCGAGCAGCGCCCGGACTGGTGCGTGTCGCGCCAGCGCAGCTGGGGTGTGCCGATTACCGTGATCCGCTGCGACGGCTGCGGCTCGCATGCCATCACCACGCCCGCCGTTGTCGAACAGGTCGCCAGGGCCGTTGAACAGGGCGGTGCCGATGTCTGGTTCACCGAGGATGTCGCCGCCTTCCTGCCGGCCGGCAGCAAATGTCCGGATTGCGGCGGTTCTGCTTTCGTCAAGGAAACAGACATCCTCGATGTCTGGTTCGACTCCGGCTCCACGCATGCCTGTGTGCTGGAACAGCGTAACGAACTGCAGACCCCTGCCGACCTGTATCTGGAGGGCTCCGACCAGCATCGAGGCTGGTTCCAGTCCTCGCTGCTGGAGTCGATCGGCACGCGCGGTGTCGCTCCGTTCAGGGGCGTACTCACCCACGGCTTCGTCGTCGACGGCCAAGGCAACAAGATGTCCAAGTCGCGCGGCAATGTGGTCGCCCCGCAGAAGATCATCGAGCAGATGGGCGCCGATATTCTGCGCATCTGGATCGCCGCCAGTGATTACTCGGGCGACATCCGCATCTCCGACGACATCATGAAGCATCTCGCCGAGTCCTACCGGCGTATCCGCAACACCATCCGCTTCATCCTCGGCACCGTCCACGGCTTCGATCCTGCAACCGACAACGTACCGGTGAACGAGCGCACGAAGCTCGACCAGTGGGCCATGCACCAGCTGGCGCGGGTCAACCGCGAGGTGCGAACCGGCTACGAGAACTACCGTTTCCACCGCATCCACCAGACGCTGCATAACTTTTGCTCGGTCGAACTGGGTGGTTTCTATCTCGATGTAATCAAGGATCGTGTCTACTGCGACGCGACCGATTCGACTCGCCGCCGTTCGGCACGCGCCACGCTCTATGACATCGCCGACACGCTGATCCGGCTGATCGCGCCGATCCTGCCGTTCACGGCCGAGGAGGCATGGGAATTCATGCCCGCCTCGGATAGCGGCAGCATCCATCTGCAGACGTTCACAGATATCGGTGATATCCGTGTCGACGATGCCGCCTGGGAAACCTTCTTCGCCCTGCGCGAGCAGGCCAACACGGCACTCGACCTGGCCAAGAAGGAGAAGGTGGTGGGCTCCTCCATCGCCGCTGCCGTCACCGTACCCGGCCTTGCCAGGCTCGATGCCGGTACCTTTGGGGAGGCTTGGGAACAGCTGTTCATTGTTGCCAGAGTGAGCGATGGCGATGCCCTGCAGGTGTCGGCCGCCGACGGTGTGAAGTGTCCTCGCTGCTGGAATGTCGGTGCACCGGCTGAGCCGGAGCACGAGGTCCACGGCCAGCTCTGCTGCCGTTGCTTCGAGGTGGTCACCGCTTGATCAGCCGCACCCAGGGCCAG
>DATLWR010000019.1:0-1767 GCA_035576205.1 Mariprofundaceae bacterium | reverse complement strand
AATTAATCTGATCACGTTCAGAGGAGAGAAGTTTAAGTTGGTTGCGAACGATATTTCGCCAATCGATTGGGTTTGCGCTCATTCTTCCCCCTCCAAAATGCACCCAATATAGATCAATAATCGAATGTCCGCTTTTGGCCGAAAGAAGCCATTCCAGCCTCGATTTCTACCCAACAACTCCGCTGCGAATCGCCACATCGCATATTTGTGGTATGCTGACACATAGAGGATGCGCGCATGAAAAGTATCGAGTGGAGTGACGAGCTGTCGGTAGGGAACGATCACATCGATGCCCAGCACAGGGACATCATCGAGATGATCAACAAGCTCGTGATGAGCCGTGACGATAGCCTGGATTCGGCGGATGTCGCCGATGCCCTGACCGGTTTGATGCAGTTCATGCGGCAGCATTTCCGCGATGAAGAGGAACTCATGCGCAAGAACGGCTGCCCGTGGATCGAAGAGCATGTGCGGGAACATGTGCGTTTCGCGGAGAAACTGACCGAGCTTTTCATGATGGAGGACAAAGAGCTAATCCGCCGGACCATTCCGTTCCTGCGCGACTGGTTGGTCGGGCACCTGGCGACGGAAGACATGAAGAGCCGTCCCTATCTTCACTGAACGCCGTTCCGGGCGTTCTCCAGCTCAGGCGCTTTCCAGCTCCTCACTGACCAGCATCCACTCCTCCTCGATAGCCGACAGATCGCTTTCCACCTGCCGGTGCTCGGTGCTCAGGGTCAGCAGCCGCTGCTTCTGGGCGGCTTCGTAGAGTGCCGGATCGGCCAGTTCCGCAGCCAGTTTCTCCTTGCGGGCCTGCAGTTTTTCCATCTGCTGTTCGAGTTGCTTGATGCGGTTCTTCAGCGGCTGCAGCTGCTTGCGACGATCGGCATCCTGACGGCGCTGATCCTTGCGCGACACGGACGTGGAAGTGGTGGAGGCTTCCTCGGCATCGGCCTGTTCGCCCAGCCAGCGCGCATAATCCTCCAGGTCACCATCGAAGGGTTCGGCGCGGCCGGCCGAGACCAGCAGCAGCGAGTCGCAGACCGTGCGCAGCAGATGCCGGTCGTGCGACACCAGCACCATCGCCCCCTCGAACTCCTGCAGCGCCATCGCCAGCGCATGCCGCATCTCCAGATCCAGATGGTTGGTGGGCTCGTCGAGTAGCAGCAGGTTCGGCTGCTGGTAGACGAGCAGCGCCAGCACCAGCCGCGCCTTCTCGCCGCCGGAGAGCGGTCCGACCGGCTCGGTCGCCATGTCGCCATGGAAGGCGAAGCCGCCGAGGAAGCTGCGCAGCTCCTTGTCTCCCGCCTGACGGTCGAGCAGTTGCAGGTGCTGCAGCGGCGACAGTTCCGCGTGCAGCTGTTCCAGCTGGTGCTGGGCGAAGTAGCCGATGCGCAGGCCCTGCGACTCCAGCCGCTCGCCGGTCAGCGGCTTCTCGGCACCGGCCAGCAACTTGATCAGCGTCGATTTGCCGGCGCCGTTGGGGCCGAGCAGGCCGATGCGCTCGCCCGGCAGCAAACTCAGGGAGAGCTGGTTCAGGATGGTGGTGTTGCCGTAACCGGCACTGGCCTTGTTGAGCCTGAGCAGCGGGTTCGGCACCTGGCCGGGGTTTTTGAAGGCGAAGGAGAAGGGGGAGTCGACATGCGCCGGGGCGATCAGCTGCATGCGCTCCAGCGCCTTGATGCGGCTCTGTGCCTGCCGGGCCTTGGTGGCCTTGGCGCGGAAACGGTCGATGAAGCTCGTGATATGCGCGATCTCGCGTTGCTG
>DATLWR010000018.1:0-15684 GCA_035576205.1 Mariprofundaceae bacterium | reverse complement strand
CGGCAGCAATGTTTCTGGCACTGGCCTGGGGAGCCGTCGTGGGCGGTGTCGCGACTCTGCTTGGCGGTGCGCGCGGCCCCCTGGCGCTGGCCATCGTCGAGGAGATGTCCGGCAAGGGATTCTCGTTCTCCGACTGGACGGCGGCGGCCTGGCCAATGGTGCTGGGCATGCTGGCAATTGCTGCTTTCCTGCTGTTGCGGGTAGCGCCGGGAGACGGCATCGATATGGGCGGCGCGCGCGAGCGCATCGGCCAGCGCCAGCTCGAACTCGGCCAGCTTTCCGTATCCGGCCGCCTGATGGCGGTGCTGATGCTGGTGACGGTAACCGCCTGGGTGCTGCTGGGCGAATCGGCGGGACTGGCCGGCATCGCGCTGCTTGCCGTAACGGCTATGTTTGCCTTGCGCATCGTCAGCTGGCGCGAGATCCAGTCGCATGTCGACTGGGGCGTGGTGCTGATGTACGGCGGTGCCATCGCCGTGGCCAAGGCTCTGGAGAAGACGGGTGCTGCCGGCTGGCTCACTTCGCAGCTCTGGCCCGACGGTATTTCCGGCCTTGCGCTGCTGGCGCTGCTGGCGCTGATGACCCTGCTGCTGACCGAAGCGATCAGCAATTCTGCGGCGGTGGCGATCATGCTTCCGATGGCGATCCCGCTGGGGAGCGCTTCCGGTCTCGACCCGGTCCTGATCGCGCTGTCGGTCGGCATCGTGTCGGGGTTTGCCTTCATGCTGCCGATGGGGACTCCCGCCAATGCGATGGTCTTCGGCACCGGCTTCGTGGAGCTCAGGCTGATGATTCGCTACGGCAGCCTGATGATGCTGGCGGCACTGCTGTTGTATGTGGTGACGGCGCGGCTGTGGTGGCCTCTTGCCGGTACCGGGAGCTGAGGAGATGAAAGGAGTGTTGTGTGTTGCGCGATAAAATCGATTCGGCGGTAGCGTTGCTGCGCAGTGCGCTGGAGAAGCACGGCGACGGGCTCGTCTATCCGTCGAGCTTTGCGGCGGAGGCGTCGGTAATGATTGATCTGATCGCCCGCAACGGTCTGCCGATCCAGATACTGACGCTCGATACCGGCCGCCTGCCGCAGGCGACCTACGATGTGATCGAGGCGGTGGAGCAGAAATACGGCATCAATGTGCAGGTGGTCTTCCCGGATTGCCGCGAAGTCGAGCAGATGGTGCGCGAGCACGGCGTCAACCTGTTCCGCCACTCGGTGGAGGAGCGCAAGCTTTGCTGCCAGGTGCGCAAGGTGAATCCGCTGAACCGGGCACTGAAGGGCAAAACCGCCTGGATCACCGGCCGCCGGCGCGACCAGTCGGAAGGGCGCGGCGACTTGCAGTCCGTCGAGCTGGATCCTGTATACGGCCTGACCAAATACAACCCGCTGCTGGAGTGGAGCTGGGACGAGATCTGGGAGTACATCCGTGCCAACGATGTGCCCTACAACAGGTTGCACGACCACTTCTATCACTCCATCGGCTGCGAGTGCTGCACGCGCGCCATTTCGGTGGGCGAGGATCCGCGCGCCGGACGCTGGTGGTGGGAAAACGAGGATGCATTGGCAGAATGCGGCCTGCATGTGATCAGCCCGATCCTGAAGAAGGCCGAAGGCGAAGCGGGCGAAGGGATTTAAGGAGACGATATGAGCGAGCACAGGTTGACCCAGCTCAAGGCGCTGGAAGCGGAGTCGATCCAGATCATGCGCGAGGTAGTGGCGGAGTTTCGCAACCCGGTCATGCTCTATTCGATCGGCAAGGATTCGAGCGTCATGCTGCATCTGGCGCGCAAGGCCTTCTACCCGGCGGCGCTGCCGTTTCCGCTTTTGCATGTCGACACCGGTTACAAGTTCAAGGAAATGTACGAGTTCCGCGACTGGTACGCCAAGGAGATTGGTGCCGAGCTGATCGTGCATCGCAACGAGGCGGCGATTGGCAAGGGGATGAATCCGAAGGATTTCGGTGTCGCCCGCTGCTGTGGTGCCTTGAAGACGCAGGGCCTGCTCGAGGCGCTGGAGGAGGGCGGCTACGACGCCGCCTTCGGCGGTGCCCGTAGGGATGAGGAACGCAGCCGTGCCAAGGAGCGCGTCTTCTCGATCCGTGACGAGTTCGGCCAGTGGGATCCGAAGAACCAGCGCCCCGAATTGTGGGACATCTACAACGGGCGCATTCACGAGGGCGAGTCGGTGCGCGTCTTTCCGCTATCCAACTGGACGGAGATGGATATCTGGCTCTACATCCGCGAGGAGAACATTCCGATCGTGCCGCTCTACTACGCCAAGGAGCGCATGATGGTCCGCCGCGGCCACCTGCTGATTCCGACCGAGGATGTCCGTCATCTCAACGAGGGGGAGACGCCGGAGCCGGTGATGTGCCGTTTCCGTACGCTGGGCTGCACGCCGTGCACGGGCGCGGTGCTGTCGAATGCGACGACGATTGACGAGATCGTCGCCGAGGCAGCTGCCGCCAAACGCAGCGAGCGCGAGACGCGCATCATCGACCACGGCTCCAACTCGATGGAGGACAAGAAGAAAGAGGGCTATTTCTGATGAGCGAGTTCAACTTCAAACTGAGCCAGGATATCGAGCTGCTGCGTCTGGTGACGGTGGGCAGCGTCGACGACGGCAAGTCCACGCTGATTGGTCGCCTGCTGGTCGACACCAAAGGGGCCTTTGAGGACCAGCTCCTGGCGGTGCGCAAGAAAAAGGGCGAGACCGAGCATGTCGCCTCGGCGGCCGAGATCGATCTGGCCATGCTGACCGACGGCCTGGCCGCCGAGCGCGAACAGGGCATCACCATCGATGTTGCCTACCGCTATTTTGCCACGCCGAAACGCAAGTTCATCATGGCCGACTGCCCGGGACACGAGCAGTACACCCGCAACATGGTGACCGGTGCCTCGACCGCCAACTGCGCCATCATTCTGGTCGATGCCCGCAACGGCGTCATGAAGCAGACCAAGCGTCATACCCATATCCTGGGTCTGTTGGGCATGCCGCACCTGATTGTGGCGGTGAACAAGATGGACCTGGTCAACTTCGATCAGGCCGCTTTCGAGAAGATCAGAGCCGAGCTCTCCGCATTCTGTGCCAAGCAGGGAATCAACGATCTGATCACCATCCCCATCTCCGCACTCAACGGTGACATGGTCACCGTGCGCGGTGACAACATGCCGTGGTACGAGGGCAAGACACTCCTGGAAACGCTGGAGAGCCTCGAGGTGGCCAACCATATCGATGAGGCGCCGTTCCGTTTTCCGGTGCAGCTGGTCAATCGGCCGCAGACGCCGGAATGGCCCGATTACCGCGGTTTCATGGGGCGCATCGCCTCCGGCACCGTTAAGGTCGGCGACGAGGTGACGGTACTTCCGTCGGGCAAGGCGAGCCGTATCAAGGAGATCGTCACCTTCGATGGCAATCTCGAGGAAGCCTTTGCGCCGATGAGTGTCACCCTGACGCTGACCGACGAGATCGACATCTCCCGGGGCGACATGCTGGTGCATGCGGGGCAGAAGCCGGTGGATGCCAAGGAACTCGAGGCGACGGTCTGCTGGATGGGCGAGGAGCCGCTGAGCCCCAGGAAGAAGTATTTCATCAAACACACGACCAACACGGTGAAGGCGATGGTCGGCGAGATCGTCTACCGCACCGACATCCATACGCTGGAGCGGGAGACGGGGGTCGAGGAGATGGCCATGAACGATATCGGTCGCGTGGCGTTCAAGCTGCAGAAGCCGATGTTTTGCGATGCCTACGCTTCCAATCACGCTACCGGCAGCTTCGTCATCATCGACAGTTTCACCAACAACACCGTCGGTGCCGGCATGATCTGCGGCGATTGACGTTTTATTCGGGGGGAGGGAAGAGAAGAGCGGCCAACCGGCCGCTCTTTTTTCTTGGAGTTTGAAAACCGCTCCAATGCGGCACCCTGTTATGAGTGAGTCTAGCAACCTTCGGTCACGGCCAACAGACCGTCAGCGTCGAACCTTATAGCCTGACGAAACAGGGAATGGCCATCAGCAGAGCGCCGATCGCAACCAGCGCCATGGTGTTCGACACGAAATAGGGGAAGCCCATCAGCAGCAAACCGCAGACAAGCGGAACGATGGCCTTTTGCCGCTTGCCGTACAGGAAAAATCCGAAGCCGATCGAGCCGAACAGCAGCCCCCAGTAAAGTGTCGCTGTATCCATCGTCGCTCAGAGGATGTAGCGCGACAGATCCTCATCCTCACTGATGTCGCGCAGCTGCTCACGAACATAGGCTGCATCGACGACGACGGTTTCGCCGCTCTTGTCGGAAGCCTCGAAGCTGATGCTCTCCAGTACCCGCTCCAGCAGCGTATGCAGCCGGCGGGCGCCGATGTTCTCGGTCTTGCTGTTGACCGCGACGGCGATGCGGGCCATTTCCGAAATGCCGTCGTCGGTGTATTCGATGGACACACCTTCGGCCTTGAGCAGGGCGGCATACTGGCGGGTGAGCGACGATTCCGGCTCGACCAGGATGCGCCGGAAATCCTCTTCGTTCAGCGCGTGCAGGTTGACGCGGATCGGAAATCGTCCCTGCAGTTCAGGGATCAGGTCGCTGGGTCGGGCCAGGTGGAAGGCGCCGGAGGCAATGAACAGGATGTGATCAGTCTTCAGGTGCCCGTAGCGGGTGTTGACCGTCGTTCCCTCGACCAGGGGAAGGAGGTCGCGCTGCACACCTTCGCGGGAGACGTCCGCACCCGTACCGTCGCGGTGGGTGATCTTGTCCATTTCGTCGAGGAATACGATGCCGTCGTTTTCGGCCCGCCGGACCGCCTCCTCCTTGAGCGCATCCATATCCAGCAGCTTGTCCGCCTCCTGCTGCTGGATGACATTCAGTGCCTCGGCCACGCTCATTCGCTTGGTCTTCTTCTTGCCACCCATCAGCGAGCCGAGCATCTCCCTGATGTCGAGCTCCTCGTTGCCCTGGCCGGTGGAGAAAAGCTGCAGCATGGGACCACCGGCTTGAGATGGCTCGACCTCGATCTCGACCTGCCGTTCATCGAGCTGGCCGGTGCGAAGCTTCTTGCGCATCTTCTCGCGAGATTCGCTGCTGACGGTTGTACTGTCGGTGGCGACCGGCCCGGCCGCGGGGACCGGGTGCGGGATCAGGATGTCGAGCAGCCGGTCCTCGGCGATCTTTTCGGCCTTCGTCTGTACGCGCGCAAGGTGCTCCTCGCGCACCATCTTGATGGCCGTATCGACCAGATCACGGATGATGGTTTCGACATCGCGGCCGACATAGCCGACTTCGGTGTATTTGGTCGCCTCGATCTTCACGAAGGGCGCCTTGGCAAGCCTGGCAAGACGGCGGGCGATCTCCGTCTTGCCGACACCCGTCGGGCCAATCATCAGGATATTCTTCGGCGTGATCTCCTCGCGCATCGGCGATGGCACCTGCTGGCGGCGCCAGCGGTTACGCAGCGCGATGGCGACCGAACGCTTGGCCTCCTGCTGGCCGATGATGTAGCGGTCGAGCTCGGAAATGATTTCACGCGGTGTCATGGTTTCGCTCATGGCTGTTGCTCCGCCGGGATCGATTCGATGGTAATGCTGTCATTGGTATAGACGCAGATGTTGGCGGCGATCTTCATCGCTTCGGCGACGATCTCCCGGGGTGCCAGGTCGGTATGGCGGACCAGTGCGGAGGCAGCCGCTTTCGCATAGGCGCCGCCGGAGCCAATGGCGGCAACACCGTCGTCGGGCTCCAGTACGTCGCCGTTGCCGGAAATCAGCAGCGTATTGCTGTTGTCGGCAACGATCATCATCGCCTCCAGCTGGCGCAGGTACTTGTCGGTACGCCACTCCTTGGCCAGTGCGACAGCTGCCCGCATCAAGCTGCCGCCATGCTCGGCCAGCTTTGCTTCGAAGCGTTCGAACAGGTTCATGGCATCGGCGGTGGAGCCGGCAAAGCCGGTCAGGATCGAACCGTCGCGAATGCTGCGCACCTTGCGGGCGCCGTGCTTGATGACCGTCTCGCCCAGTGTGACCTGGCCGTCGCCAGCAATCGCGACCTTGCTGTCCTTGCGGACGCAGCAGATGGTTGTACCGTGCATGGTAATAGAGCCCATAATGACCTCGGGAATGTGATGCGAGCTTCCCTATACTAGCCCGTCAAATCCTGACGGCCACCCTGATCGCTGATGCGCCCGTATCGATTGACGCAGAGGGGGGATGCACCTAATGTTCGCCGCCTTCACCGACTGGCGGCTGATCCGGGCGGGGTGTAGCGCAGCCTGGTAGCGCATCTGGTTTGGGACCAGAGGGCCGGGGGTTCGAATCCCTCCACCCCGACCATTTTGGCAAACAGGAACCTCATCGGCGCCTGTAGCTCAACTGGATAGAGCAACGGCCTTCTAAGCCGTAGGTTGCAGGTTCGAGCCCTGCCAGGCGCGCCAGAGGTGAGAAAATATGGTGGACGTAGTTCAATGGTAGAGCCCCGGCTTGTGGTGCCGGTTGTTGTGGGTTCGAGTCCCATCGTCCACCCCATTTCTGCGGCACCTTCGGGTGCCGTTTCTTTTTCGGGGGGATAATCCATGCCCGATTCGCCTTCTGACGATTTTCCCTATGACGTGGTCCGTCGGCCCCGGCGGCGGACGGTTGGTATTACCGTCAAGCCGGACGGGTCGGTAATCGTTGCCGTGCCGAGCCGGTTTCCGGAGTGGAGGATTGCCGAGCTTGTCCGGCAAAAGTCCGGCTGGATCCGGAAAAAGCGCCAGCAGTTTTTGTCTGTTGCTGCCGACTGCCAGCCGAAGGCATTCGTCTGCGGCGAAACGTTCGAGCTGTTGGGGAAGAAACTGGTGCTCCAGTTTGTCGAAGATGGGGCACAGCCGGTTCGAGTCGATGGTGACTGTCTTTATGCAACCCTGCCGGGTGGTTTGGATGCTAGGCAACACACAGGCTGGCTGTCGGAAAGGGTGCTGGAATGGTACCGCGCAACCGCCCTCGAACACTTCCGGGAGCGGGTGCGACAATTTGTCGCACCCCTCGGTGTAGCGCCGGCAACTGTCGGCATCAAGTCGTACCGCAGCCGCTGGGGAAGCTGTCATCGTGACGGCCGCATCTATTTCAACTGGCGCCTGGTCATGGCGCCTGCTTTTGTGGTGGATTACGTGGTAATCCACGAACTTTGCCATCTCCTGCAACACGATCATTCCCCCCGTTTCTGGCGTCACGTGGAGGCCATCTATCCCTCCTATCGCGAGGCGCGTTGCTGGCTGAAAGTGCATGGGCATCGCCTTGACCTTTGATATCCGGTGTCCTTAACTGGGTATTAATGCAAGCCGTCAGCCTTGTGAAATTTTGACAAGAAAGACATGTATATCATGAGTTTAGGCTGTGGTCGGGAGGCTGTGGTCAATAATACCAACAATTAACTTGCGTTAATCTTCGGCGTATATGTAATATGAACATTATATTCGAATCTTATTATTCGATGCCAGACTGAACGAGAAGGGGAGGTTGCCGTGCAGCATAATGATATAGGTGGTCAGGGTTATAACCTGACGATTGTAAAATGGTTCGCACTGCTCGCTGTGGTGTATCTGATCGTCGGGGCGCTGGTCGGTGATTTCATCGCCTGGCAGCTCGCCTTTCCGTCCCTGAATCTGGATCTCCCTTACACCAGTTTCGGGCGTTTGCGTCCCCTGCATACCAATGATGTGATCTTCGCTTTCGGCGGTTGTACGCTGATGGCTACCGCCTTCTACGTGGTGCAACGGACCTGCCATGTGCCGCTGTGGAGCAACAAATTGGCCTGGTTCACCTTCTGGGGCTGGAACGCCATCATCGTGTCGGCAGTGATCTCCTTCCCGATGGGCTGGACGCAGGGCAAGGAGTATGCCGAGCTCGAATGGCCGATCGACATCGCCATCGCCGTGGTCTGGCTCTCCTACATGTTCAACTTCATCATGACCATTGCCAACCGCAAGACCTCGCACATCTACGTGGCCAACTGGTTCTTCCTCGGCATGATGGTGATGATCACCTACCTGCACGTGGTCAATTCGCTGGCCATCCCGGTAACGTTGACCAAGTCCTACTCGATCTTCTCCGGTGTGCAGGATGCGATGATCCAGTGGTGGTGGGGTCATAATGCGGTGGGTTTCTTCCTGACTGCCGGCTTCCTCGGCATCATGTACTACTTCATTCCCAAGCAGGCGGATCTGCCAATCTTCTCCTACCGGTTGTCGGTGCTGCACTTCTGGGCACTGATGTTCGGCTACGTCTGGTTGGGTGCCCACCATCTGCAGTACACAGCCCTGCCCGACTGGGCCGGCTCGTTGGGTGCGGCCGTATCGATTGCCATGATCATTCCGTCATGGGGTGGCGCGATCAACGGCCTGATGACGCTGTCGGGCGCCTGGCACAAGCTGCGTGACGACTATGTGCTGCGCTTTTTGATCGTGTCGCTGGCCTTCTACGCCATGTCGACTTTCGAAGGGCCGGTGATGTCGCTGAAGACGGTGAATGCATTGAGCCACTACACCGATTGGACGATCGGCCACGTGCACTCCGGTGCGCTGGGCTGGGTAGCGATGGTCTCCATCGGAGCGATCTATCATCTGGTGACCCGCCTGTGGGGCAGGGAGATCTACTCGGTCAATCTGGTCAATACCCACTTCTGGGTCCATACGATCGGAACGGTGATCTACATCTGCGCCATGTGGGTGTCCGGTATCATGCAGGGCTTGATGTGGCGTGCCACTGACGAGTACGGCAACCTGGTCTACACCTTTGCCGAGTCAGTCGCGGCCATGCATCCCTACTACATCCTGCGTGCGATCGGTGGTGTCCTGGTGCTGCTGGGTGCCCTGATCATGATTTATAACATCATCATGACCATCCGCGGGGCCAAACAGCCGCAAGCCGCGATGGCGAATGCATAAGGGAGGTAACGATGTCGTTTCAAGAAAAACTTGAGAAAAACATCTGGGGCTTTCTGATCATGATCGCCATCGTCGTCTCGATCGGCGGCATCGTGGAGATCGTGCCCCTGTTCTATCTCGACAACACCATCGAGAAGCTGACCAAGAAGGAGGACGGTATCCGGCCCTATACGGCCCTGGAACTGGAGGGCCGCGATGTCTACATCCGAGAGGGCTGCTATCTCTGCCATTCGCAGATGATCCGGCCGTTCCGCGACGAGATGCAGCGCTATGGCCACTACTCGCTGGCTGCGGAATCGAAGTACGACCACCCCTTCCAGTGGGGCTCCAAGCGCACCGGCCCCGATCTGGCCCGCGTGGGTGGCAAGTATTCCGACGAGTGGCAGACGAGGCACCTGATGGATCCGCGTTCGCTGGTGCCGGAATCGGTGATGCCGCGGTACAACTTCCTGGCCGACAACCTCATCGACACTTCCCTGACGGAGAAGAAGATGCGGGCGCTGGCCAAGGTCGGGGTGCCGTATACCGAAGCCGACTTCAAGGGCGCGGCGGACGCCGTGCGCGGCAAGACCGAGATGCAGGCGCTGGTCGCCTACCTGCAGGTCTTGGGCACGATGGTCCACTTCGAGCCGGGCAAGGATTACCGTGAGTAAGCTCGAGGAATATTTCCTGACCGATTGGGAGGCCATGACTCGGACCGATTGGGCGGGGCTTATCATCGTGTTGCTGCTGGCAGCATTGATGATCGGTCTCTATGCCTGGGTCTTCAGGCCGAAGAATCGCGACAGATTCGAGCAATATCGTGACTTTGTGAACAAAGATGATGATATGGAGCGGGAGGTAAAACATGGCGGACAATAAGCAACCCGGGCTTGCGCCGGACACTGGACATGAATGGGATGGTATCCGTGAACTGAAGAACCCGCCGCCGCGCTGGTGGATGATCGCCCTCCACGCCAGCTGGATCTGGTGCGTGGTCTATTTCATCCTCTACCCGGCCATTCCCCTGGTGCACGATTCGACCAAGGGCATTCTTGGCTGGACGTCGATCAAGGAGTTCAAGGAGGCTGTGAAGGAGAACGATGCTATCCAGACTCCTTACCTGAAGAAGGTCGCGGCCATGAGTGGCCAGGAGCTGTTGGCCGATCCGGCCATGCGCAACTTCTCCGAACAGGGAGCCAAGGCGCTGTTCGGTGACAACTGCGCCGCCTGCCATGGCGCTGGCGGCGAAGGTGCGACAGGGCTATTCCCGGCACTGGCGGACGACGATTGGCTGTATGGCGGCGATATCGACACCATCATCACGAGCATCACCGAAGGGCGCCAGGGCAACATGCCGGCGCACGAGGGGTCGCTGAGCGAAGCCGATATCAACACACTGGCCGACTTCGTCATTGCACTGCCGGAGGGCAAGGCGACGCAGGCCGGCTGGCAGAAGTTCGATGAGGCCGGCTGCACCGCCTGTCATGGGGCCGATGCCAAGGGTTCGGCACTCAACGGCGATACCTTCACAGGCGCCGCCAACCTGACCGACAAGGTCTGGCGCTTCGGCGGCAGCCGCGACGAGGTGTTGCGCACCATCCGCTACGGCGTCAACCAGGAGGGTGTGGAAGGTACGCGAGTGGCCATCATGCCCGCCTTCGGCGGCAAGTTGAGTCCGGAGGACATCAAGATGCTGGCGGTCAAGGTCTATTCGTTTGGCGGCGGCAAGTAAGGGCTTACCTGGCCTGCCCGGGAGGAGTACGATATGGATGCAGTGGTAATCAGCGTGATTATCAGTATTGCGGGCACGCTGCTGGTGATCGGCTACTTGGCCTACAGGTTTTTCAAGATCATCAACAGCAAAGATGATCAGGGCTGACGGGCCAGCAATGGCGGGGGAGGGAGGCAGGATGCCTCCCTTCGTTTTGGGGCTGATGATGAACACGAGGTGAAGTCATGGCTACGCAACAGGAAAATCAGCAACCTATTGAAGAACTTTATGTCGATGCGGTGCATTGGCATGTCAATACCGGCGGCGAAACCATCCATGCCAAGCGTATGGGTGGCCGCTTCCGCACATATAAATGGTACGCGACGATCCTCTGGCTGATTTACCTGCTCGGGCCTTATGCCCGCTGGGACGGCAAGCAGGCTATTTTGCTGGATATCCCCCATCGCCAGTTCCATCTGTTCTCAATCACCATCTGGCCACAGGACATCTGGATGCTGTCGTTGGTGCTGATTCTGCTGGCCATGACTTTGTTTGGCGTCACGGCCGTCGCCGGCCGTGTTTGGTGCGGTTACTTCTGTTTCCAGACCGTATGGACCGATTGGTTCACCTGGATCGAGGACAGGATCGAAGGTAATCCGATCCAGCGCCGCAAGCTCGATGCGGCACCATGGGGTATGCGCAAGATCCGGCTGAAGTTCACCAAGCATCTCCTCTGGCTGTTGATCGCGGCGATTACCGGTATCACCTTTGCATCCTATTTCACGGATGCATTCGGGTTGTGGCACGACTACCTGACATTGCAGGCGCCGCTCATCGCCTGGGTGGTGGTCGCCGTGTTTGTCGTCTTCACTTACCTGTTCGCCGGCTTCATGCGCGAACAGGTCTGTTTCTGGCTCTGCCCCTACGCCCGCATCCAGAGTGTCATGGTCGACAAGGATACGATCCTCCCAACCTACGATGAACGTCGCGGCGAACCGCGCGGCAAGGTGAAGGCGCGCGGAGAAAGTGCCGCCGGGATCGGCGATTGCGTCGACTGCCGCATGTGCGTCGGCGTCTGCCCGACCGGCGTGGATATCCGTGAGGGCATGCAGGAGGGCTGCATCACCTGCGGACTGTGCATCGACGCTTGCGACGAGGTGATGGAGAAGATCGGCCGGCCGAAAGGGCTGATCCGCTACATGTCGCACAAGGAGATGGACGGGGCCGTGTTGCCGCCTCTCTACAAGCGGCCGCGGGTGATCGTCTACAGCACCATTTTCCTGCTGGCTTTCTCGGGTATCGCCTACGGCCTGACCCATATTCCGCCCGTCGAGTTCGCGGTGCTGCATGAGCGCCAGCCGCTGTTCACGCAGATGAGTGACGGCAGTATCCAGAACAAATACACCATCAAGGCGCTGAACAAGACGACAGAGGCGATGACGCTCCAGCTGACCGTTGAGGGGATTCAGGGATTGCGGATGGAGAGCGAGGAGGGTTCAAAGGTGGTGTTGCCCGCCGGCAAGCTGATCCCGTTCGCAGTCTTTCTGCGCGCCGATCCGGCGCAGCTCGAGGGTTCGGATACGCCGGTCCGGTTTGTCCTGCAGGGCGAGGACGGCAGCAGGATCTATTTGACCTACAAGTCGGCATTCATGGCCCCGGCGCATTAAAGGCATTTGGCAAGGAGGCACAAGCATGGCAGAGGCACAATGGAAAGAGGATCTGAAGCATCCGTGGCTGCGCGGGATCCTGGCCATCATCGGCGTCACGCTGGTGGTCAATATCGGTTTCATATCCATGGCATTCATCAACAAGCCGAATCTGGTCGTGAAGGATTACTACGAGAAGGGCCAGGAATATTTCCACGCGGAGGCAGCGCGTAACGAGGCCGAACATCTCGGTTTCCGGCTGCAGCTGCTGCCACCGGCAACTCCCAAGCTGAACGTGGCGCAGACCTATCGTCTCTATGTCGTCGACCACACCGGCAAGCCCTGGAACAGCGGTGAGGGCATCCTGTTCGCTTACCGGCCGAATGACAGCTCGAAGGATTTCCGTTTGCCGCTGCCCAAGGCCGATACCGGCACCTTTGCGGCGAACGTGACGTTTTCCCAGCCCGGCAACTGGGACCTCATCGCGCAGATCATGGTGGAAGGCCGCAAGCTGGACGTCGCCCAGCGCATATTCGTCTTCGAATAGGTGGCGGCTGTCGGCGAAAGCACCCGCTGCTTCCACTGCGGCCTGTCGGCCGAGGTGGCGACCCGCTGCGAAGGTGAAATCCAGGGAGTTGTCCGCAGTTTCTGCTGTTCGGGCTGCCGGGCGGTATGCGAGGCGATCCATGAAGCCGGCCTCGAAGGGTTTTACGAGCGGCTGCAGCGCCGGGAGGCGACACTCATGCCGCCGCCCGAAGCGCCGGCCGATCTCGATCAGTACGACCTGCCCGAAATCCAGTCGGAGTTCGTCCATTCCATGCCGGACGGGCGTAGGGAGGCCCACCTGCTGGTCGAGGGGATTCATTGCGCAGCCTGCGTCTGGTTGATCGAAAAGGCGCTCGGCGGCCTGCCGGGGGTCGATTTCGCAGAGGTGAACCTGGCGCAGCAGCGCCTGCGTGTGCAGTGGGGGCAGGAGGAGGTGGCGCTGTCCGCCATACTCAGGCGGCTGGCGGCACTGGGCTATGCCGCGGTTCCCTACGATACCGAATCGCGCGAGGGGCTGCTGCGGCGGCAGAACCGCAAGCTGCTGTTCCGCATGGCCTTCGCCGGCTTCGGTGCCATGAATATCATGTGGATCTCCATTGCGCTGTATGCCGGGGCCTTCACCGGCATCGATGTCGAACAGCGCCGGTTCTTCCACTGGGTCAGCTTTGCGATCGCCGCACCGGTCCTGCTTTACTCCGGCTGGGGATTCACCGTCTCCGCCCTACGCGGTCTGGCCATGCGCTACCTGACCATGGACCTGCCGATCACTATCGGTGCCTGGACGACGTTCGGCTATTCGGCCTATCAGACCCTGTGGGGCAGGGGCGAAGTCTATTTCGATACGGTGGTCACGTTCCTGTTTGTCATCCTGGTCGGGCGCTATCTGGAGGCCATGGCCAAACGCAGCGCCTCCTCGGCGACCGTCCGGCTGCTGGAGCTGCAGCCACGTATGGCGACCCGTCTGACGGCGGCGGGGGAGGAGCGCGTGCCGGTGCGCAAGCTGGTGGCAGGGGATCGTGTACTGGTTCGGCCGGGCGACAAGGTGCCGGCCGATGGCACGGTGGCCGAAGGGCGATCGCATGTCGACGAATCGATGCTGAGCGGCGAGTCGCTGCCCGTTCGCAAGCAGGTCGGCGACAAGGTCTCAGCCGGCACCGTCAACAGCGACGGTTCGCTCACCGTCGAGGTGGCGGTCACCGGCAGCGGAACCGTGCTGTCGCGGATCATTCATCTGGTCGAGGCAGCGCAGGGCTCCAAGGCCGACGTGCAGCAGCTGGCCGACCGCATCGTGCCGTGGTTCGTGCTGACCACGCTGATCCTCTCCGCCATCACCTTCCTGTTCTGGTTTTCGAAAGATTTCGATACGGCACTCCTGGCCGCCACCGCCGTGCTGATCATCACCTGCCCGTGCGCACTGGGGTTGGCGACGCCGATGGCGATCACCGTCAGTGCCGGGGTCGGAGCGCGACGCGGCGTGCTGGTACGGGATGGCCGGGCGCTGGAGCGGCTGGCGGATATCACGCATGTGGTCTTCGACAAGACGGGCACGCTGACCGAGGGGAAGATGCGGGTCGTCGATGCGGTCGCGGTCGATGGAATGGAAGTCGACCGGCTGCTGACGCTGGCCGCATCCGTCGAACGTCACTTCCGGCACCCGATCGCCCAGGCGGTAGCCGGGGACGGGCGGGTGAAGCGCTATCTGGATTGCCAGGATGCCCAGTCCTTCGGCGGTCTCGGTGTCAGCGGCCGGGTCGAGGGTCAGCCGGTACTACTGGGAAACCGGCATTTCCTGGAGAAACAGCGTGTCGAAATTCCGCGCGAGGTGTCGGACATCCAGCAACGCATAGAGGACGGCATGGGCGTTGCCGTGCTGGTGGCGGTCGACGGGCATTATGTGGGCGTGCTGCATGTGCAGGATCGCCTGCGCGATGGTGCCGACAAGCTGCTGCAGATGCTGCGTGGCCAGAAGCTTGCCGTCACGCTGCTGACGGGCGACAGCGAGCGGGCGGCAGCCAGGCTGGTCGATCAGCTGGGCGGGATGCGGGTGATCGCCCATATGCTGCCGGAAGACAAGTCGAAGGCGATCACGGCGCTGCAGCAGCAGGGGGAGCGGGTGCTGATGATCGGCGATGGCATCAACGATGCCCCGGCGCTGGCACAGGCCGATGTCGGTATTGCCATGGGCTCGGGAACCGATGTCTCCATGCAGTGCTCGGACGTGGTACTGATCGGCAACGAACTGCCGAAGGTCAGCTGGGCGATCCGGCTTGGACGCCAGGCGCTCAGGACCATCCGGCAAAACATTGCGATTTCATTGCTCTACAATATGATCCTGGTACCCGCAGCGATGGCGGCTATGGTGACGCCGGTATTCGCGGCGATCGCCATGCCGGTCAGCTCCTTGCTGGTGATCGGCAATGCCATCCTGATCCGACAGCGCATGCGGGGGGAGGAGTTGCGATGGATGTGATCTATGGACTGATTCCGGGCATGATCCTGCTGGGGCTGGTCAGCGTCGCCGTCTTTTTCTGGGCGGTCCGTAACGGCCAGTATGAGGATATGGACGGGCCGGCACACCGCATTCTGGACGACGACGACCTCGACGACCCGGACACCAAGCCGTAAGACGGCACTCTGATTGATTCCTGACCGCAAGGACCGTTCGTATGTTTGAAAGTCTGGGGATGATGTTTTCCATCGGCCTGCTCGGCAGCCTGCACTGCATCGGCATGTGCGGGGGACTGGTCGGGGCCCTGGCACTGGGAAGACCGGCCATCTGGTGGTCGGGTCTTTTCATCTACCAGCTGGGGCGGGTGACGACCTATGCCCTGTTCGGCTTGCTCGTCGGCCTTGTCGGCGTCTCGCTCAGCGAGCTTGGCGGCACCTTGTTGCAGC
>DATLWR010000017.1:0-4441 GCA_035576205.1 Mariprofundaceae bacterium | reverse complement strand
ACATATAGGATATTGGCGGCCTGATCCGTGATCACAACTGCGGTTCCAAGCCTTTCCAACGCCGTGGCAAGCAATGCGTCGATCACATCTCGTTCATGTTTGCCTTCATCTCCCACAATAACTTCCCTCCTCAGCAATGGCGTTATCGAGGCGACATGTGGTGGCACAGGCCACATGGCATGTGCCCGAATGGCTTCGTGGCAGCACTCCACAGTGCTGACTGGTGCAGCGTTACGCCGGTATTGCCGACAATGTCCCCTCCCCCAAGAGAGCCGTTGTAACTTGACTATAGTCTAATGCATATATAAAACTAGGCAATAAACCTATATAATAATGTAAATTATACGCATGAATATATGGGTAATATGCAAATGCTGCATGGATGGATCGGGTGATAGCGATGCATGGGTCTGGACATGGTGCAGATAGGCGTGGGAACGGCGGCGCGGCTTGGGGAAAGGCAGTTGCCTGAGAAGGCAAAGCCCACGAGATCATTGGCGGAAGGAGTTCGTGTGTCGCTAAGAGAGCGTTTGCATGAATTGATGAGTGATTACGGTTTTTCTTGGATCGAGGTTGTAAGCAAGGAGGGTCTCAGTATATGCGAGGTAGGAGCGGAGGAGCTCCCTGAATTGGCAGCACGATTGCCATCGTTCCTGGAATCCGGGGATGAAATCGCCAAGGCCGCGCATCTTGGATATGGCATGGGTTTTATGCTGCTGATTCCCAAAAAGGGGGCCTATGCGTTGCTGATGCGCAGTTTCGAGGTGCGACAGAATCCATTCATGATCGTGGTCGGAACGCCAAAATTGCCTTCCAAGCCCAACCAGGTTCTGGAAGGGATTTGTGCAGATGTTGCGCGGTTTCTGTAGAGCGGAAAGTCCTAACAGATGAGAGGCAAATCCGGGGTGGGTCGAATGAGTGAGGAAGACATCAGCATAGATACCATTGCCTATCAAAAATCCCTGGAGAAGTTTCTCGGAGATTTTGAGCTGGCAGATGGGGCCGTGTTGTCCACTGGGGATGGGTTGCTGATTGCAAGTGCGGCCCAGAACGCGTCGATAGAACCGGATGCCATCGCAGCCATGAGCGCATCGATGCTGGCATTGGCGGACACGTTGGTGGGACAGGCGGGACGAGCCTATGCGGACAACCTCATCAGTGAGGCTGAGTCCAGCACATTGGTCATATTACATGCCGGCGAGCTGATCCTTACCGTGGTGGGACGTCCCAACGTCAATATCGGCATGATTTTGTCGGCCGCACGAAGGACCGCCAACCTCATCGGCATACGGGCAAAGAAAGACGAGGGTTTCGTGAAGGGACACGAGATTCTGAAGGATCCGGAGGCATTGCTGCAACGGGTGAGGCAAGAGCTTCAGGAAATGCGGAGGATGTAATGATTCAAGAGGGGAGGGGATGAAATGTCTTTGAACGATGAATTGAAAAATCTGGTCTCAAGTGTCGATGGCGGCCTTGCCTGTGCGGTCGTTGATTTGAATTCAGGGTTGATGCTCGGCGCATATCACAATGTGCCCTATTTCACGCAATCGTACGTCGACGCCGTGGCGGCTGCCGCCGTGGACATGTTCCGGGGCAAGACGATCTCGACGGTAGAAAAGCTTCTCGGGGCCCAGCGCGGGACGGAGGTGAGCAAGAGCATCAAGGAGGTGCAGATGACGACCGATGGCACCTATCACTTCATGACGACCGTGGAGGGCAAGCCGGATGCGCTGCTGGTGCTGATCACCAATCGCTCGGCCAACCTCGGCATGGGCTGGACGGCCGTGCGCCGGGCCAATGTGCAGATGGCACCACTCTGTCCATAAAGGAGTGCAGATGCAGTAATAGGGGCTGCAGTTGCAGCCCCTGTCGATGGGGACGAGGCACCGTCACAAGTTCGAGCTTGTATCGGTCAGCGCGGTCTCCGAAAACATCATAGGAGTATAGGAGGAGCAATGTCGTTAAATGATACCTTGAAGCAATTGGTGAGCGGGGTGGATGGCGCCTTGGCTTGTGCCGTGGTGGATCTGAATTCGGGGCTGATGCTAGGGGCACATCATAATGTGCCTTACTTTACCCAGGCCTATATCGACGCCGTGGCGGCTGCCGCCGTGGACATGTTCCGGGGAAAGACGATCTCGACGGTGGAGAAGCTGTTGGCGGCCCAGCGCGGGACGGAGGTGAGCAAGAGCATCAAGGAGGTGCAGATGACGACCGACGGCACCTACCACTTCATGACGATTGTGTCGGGAAAGCCGGATGCGCTGCTGGTGCTGATCACCAATCGCTCGGCAAATCTCGGCATGGGCTGGACCTCGGTGCGTCGGGCCAATGCTGAAATCGGGCCGCTTTGTCCGTAAGCCATGCCTTGGATGGATGCAAAAAGGAGCGTTTCGCTCCTTTTTCATTACTGACCCCGGCGGAGGCGCTGGATCAGGTCATCGGGAAGCCCTTCCGATTTCATGTCGGCCATGGTTTTCTCCATATCATAGGAGACGCGCCTGAAATCGATTCGGGCCGTATCGGGATAGAGGATGGCATATTCCGTGCCCGGAACGCCGCTGCGCGGTTGGCCCACAGAGCCAGGGCATATCAACGTATGTTCCTGCAATTCGACAATGCCGGGCCCACTGTTCCGATGGTACTGCGAGACTTTGTCCTCGACCCAGTAGATGCCCTGCAGATGGGAATGGCCATGCACGCAATGACGGATTTCCCTCTCGATCATCCAGTGCAGGTTCGATTCGGCGGTGCGGTCGTAAACATATGCATTAAAGAAGGTCGGATCCCGGGGTGCTCCGTGTAAGGCCAGCCATTGGGACGAATGCCATTGCAGGGGGAGCTCCATCAACCATTTTTTTCTAGGCCCATCCAGAATATCGCTGGTCCATTTTAGGGAGATCATGCGACTGCCATGGAGCGTGTCCGGCAGCTGGCCGGAGCCGACCGCGTGGTCATGATTGCCGCGCAGGCAAACGGCTCCTGCCGCCCGGAGTGCGTCAATGCACTCAGCCGGGTGAGGGCCATAACCAACGATGTCTCCGGCAACGAGTATGTGGTTGACGCCCTCGGCGGCCAGCTGCGACATCACGGCTTCCAGAGCGGGCATGTTGGCATGGATGTCCGCCAGGAGGGCGACAGGTTGATCGCCATGAAACCAGTCTTCTTCGTCCATGACGGCTACGGGACGGGGGGCGATATCTGCGGAAAACCTCAATCCGGAAGATGTCGGCTCCGGATGGAGCAATGCTTCCCGGAAGGTGGAAATGTGCTCGGTTGCCTTGCCCGCCGTAAACTGGAAGCCAAGATGCTCATAGAGCATGCGTAACATGTCTGAGGCGTCGCGCTCGGAAAAGGCCTTCTGGATTTGGAAGGCTAATGCCTTGCCGAAATCGTCGGCCATGTCCTTATCAAGCCAGGCCTCCGAGTATTTCCGGAACCAGCCGGCAAGCATGGCGGAAAAGGAAAGATAATGGTCCCATGGATAGAAATCGTCATCCAGGTAGTAAATCAGGCCGTCTTTGGCGAGGCCAAAGTTGGATAGCCCTTCGTCAAGGCGTTCGTGAAAATCGCTGGCATGACGCAGGTAGATGATCGATATGTGCAGTAGCCATTCCAGGGCTTTTCGTGGCGCCACCTGTTCGATGGCCATATGCAATGGTTCCATGCGGGGTGCGATATTGCCCAGGCGCCAGATATCCTTGTCCAAGTGAATGAACCAGGTCTTGGCGGGGTGGTAAAGGCCGATCTTGCGGCTTTTGTCGAGAAGATCCGTGCACCAAGACCGGGCGATCTCACTGGTATCAAAGCCGCCATCCGTTTTCAACTTCAACACACTATCGTCGGTCACGTGCAATTGCGTGCCTGGCTTGCCGGTAAAGGTTCCTCCGTGCTGCAGGCGTTGCTGGGAGGCTTGCAAGACGGCGTCAATTTCTTCCGGAAGATAACCGGAATCACCAACTGAACCGATAACGATTGAATTTTTCATTTCGCAAGGTTAGCGTAAAACGAAGCTGTTGGGGATGGTGAATTTCATGATAGTGGAACAGAAGGAGCGTGAGCTCAAGCATATCACTTTGCTGCGCAAAGTGATTATGGACAGGCGTTCGGGCGTGGGCCTGTTCGAAGGGCGTGATTGGAGCGTGACGATTCCCTTCGATCATGGGGTGTTGCTTCTCGGAGATAATGCATCAGCGATGCTTGGGCGTGTTTTGCAGGATCCTGTCCTGCGGTTCAGCTGGAGCGACGTGGCGCATCAAGCAGATGATTTATCAATTCCTATCATGCCTCGTCAGGCTTTTTCGCAGGTCGTATCCATGCTCAACCTGCCGCCGGACAGGCAGGCTGTTTATCGGCAGGTGCTTTCCAGGCTTCCGGCATTAAAGGTCAGATTAACGCCAGTTTTTCGATTTGATCGCAAATATGAAGATTTATTTCAAGA
>DATLWR010000016.1:0-6366 GCA_035576205.1 Mariprofundaceae bacterium | reverse complement strand
TCCTGGCCTGCCTTCTCCAGTTCGCGGCGGAACTCGCCCTTCTTGCCGCGGGCGATCGGTGCCAAAAGCTGGATCTTGGCTCCCTCCTTCAGCCCTTCGAGCTGGCTGATGATGCTGCTCGCCGGCTGCGAGCTGATCGGCTTGCCGCAGCCGTAGCAGTAAGGCTGACCAACGCGGGCGAACAGCAGGCGCAGATAGTCGTAAACCTCGGTGATGGTGCCGACGGTGGAACGCGGGTTGCGGCTGGTGGTCTTCTGCTCGATGGAGATGGCGGGCGACAACCCCTCGATCGCATCGACGTCCGGACGCTCCATCATGCCGAGGAACTGGCGGGCATAGGCGGAGAGCGACTCGACATAACGCCGCTGGCCCTCGGCGTACAGGGTGTCGAAAGCAAGCGACGACTTACCGGAGCCGGAGACGCCGGTGATCACCACCAGCTTGTCGCGCGGAATGTTCAGACTGATGTTTTTCAGGTTATGCACCCGCGCGCCCAGCACGCGGATCATCCGATCGTCCATGAAGGCTCCTTGCCCGATTGATGGAAATGCCCCGGGACGGGCAAACGGCGCATGCTACAGCCTTCGCCTTTGATTGAAATGTTACAGTGAGTGAAAAGCCAGAAAGACGTGCTAAAACTTAAACTGTACAAATAGACTTCAGGAACGACGATGAGCAAAAGAAAAAACTCGAAAAAGCCAAGAACTTATTCAGTTACCTTTGATATGGGAGAAGCCGTTACAGCTAACGGCATGTACTTTAACTCAAAGACTGGCGAAGTGGCTCTGCTACATAACGGACGCAAGCTAACACCCCAAAAGGTCTACGTTGAACAAAACTACGACCGAAACAAATCACCAAAAGTTCTTAACAAAGCCATATTGCATCCTCTGGAAATATTCGCCAATCCGAATAGGGCATTAGAGCAGTTTGACGAAATCTTTGCCGTTGATACAAACACTAAGAAGATAGACTCCGTTATGGTGTCTGTGACTGGAATTGTTCATGGTCGAAATACCAAAGTCGAAATACCAAACCATACTTCAATTACGTATCGACCTCTTGGCTGCATTGAATTCCATAACGTTGATGGCAAACCGGAAAACCTAGGATGGAGAGAAACAATTAAAGCGATTATTCGATCACCTCAATACAGTGAGCGTAACCGTATAGCTATTATTGTTGACTCTGATCTAGGGATGATAGATGCCTACAACCATAGAGATAAATATCTTATTGAAGACTTCTACTTACCTGAAAACTTTTATCTCATTTATGCAAGTGCAGACTCTGGTAGTGAAAACATTGCAAACAAAATGATAAAACTTGCTGACAACATTTCGTCAGTGATTCTAAATAGACTGACGAGGTCATTTATTAGCGAAAACCTAGTGGCCGCTACTGGTGAATGTTATTCACATTCCAGATCGTGGAAACCAGATCAAAAGCAGCATCCCTGATTAATTATTACATCATGTCGAGCGGATCGACATCCACCTTGCGGCGGACACTTGAAGGAACAGATATTTTCTCCAGCAACGGCTCCAGCTTCCAGGGCAAGGTCTTGCGTTCCGGGTCGCGCAGCAGAAGCTCGAAGCGCGAACGTCCTGCCAGCCGCTCCAGCGAACAGGGCAGCGGCCCGCTCAGCTCGATACCGGGCAAACGTCGCAGCAGCTCGGCATGCTGCGTCGCAGCAGCCAGAGCCTTGCCGGCATCCGTCGAAGAGAAAACGATGCGCACCCAGCGTGCGAAGGGCGGGAAATGCAGCTGACGACGCAATTCCAGTTCCTCATCCAGCACCTGTGCCGGATTCCCGGCCACGCGTGACAGCCACGGTGCCTCCGGCATGCGCGTCTGGATCACCATGCGCCCCGGCCGATCGCCGCGGCCGGCACGCCCCATCACCTGTGTCATCTGCTGCCACCAGCGCTCGCCGGCGCGGAAATCGGGCAGGCTTACCCCCAGATCGGCATTGATCACGCCCACCAGCGTCACCTGCGGGAAGTGATGCCCTTTCACCAGCATCTGCGTGCCGAGCAGGCAGTCGATCTCCCCCTTCTCGAAGGCGACGAGTGTTTTGACGACACGGCTGTGGCTGGTCATGACGTCCCGGTCGAAGCGTGCGATACGAAGTTCCGACAGATTCACATTGAGCCACTCGTCGAGCTTCTCGGTACCCTCGCCAAGTGGCATAAGCGCTGACTCGCCACAGACCGCACAAACCGGCGGCACGTGCCGCGAATAGCCGCAGGCATGGCAACGCAGGCTGCGGGCGCGGCGATGCAGGGTAAGTCGCAGCGTGCAGTGCGGGCACTCCGGCACATCGCCGCAGGCGGTGCATTGCAGTGCCGGCGAATAGCCGCGCCGGTTGAGGAACAGGATCGCCTGCTCGCCACGCTCCTTCACCTCCAGCAATGCGGTTTTCAATGCATCCGAGACCGGTGCATCGATACCGCGCACATCGATGATCTCTGGTGAAATGGGCGCCTGCGGTACGATCGCCTCGGGCAGGTCGAGACGACGGTAGTGCCCCTCGCTTGCCAGTCGCCAGCTCTCCTGGCTGGGGGTCGCCGAACCGAGCACCACCGGGATGCCCAACTCCTGCGCCAGAAGCACCGCCATGTCGCGCGCGGAGTAGCTCATCCCCTCCTGCTGCTTGAAAGAAGCGTCGTGCTCCTCGTCGACGACGATCAGCGACAGTTTCGTCAAAGGCAGGAAGAGTGCCGAACGGGTACCGATCAGAACTTCCGTGTCGGCCAGATTGCGCCTCACCTGCAGACGCTCGGGCTCGCTCATCGCCGAGTGCCACACGGCCGAACGGGCGAAACGGCCGGCAACGCGATTGAGCCACATCGGCGTGAGGCCGATCTCCGGTACCAGCACCAGCACCTGGCCACCCGCCTTCACAATCTCTTCCGACGCGCGCAGGTAGACCTCGGTCTTGCCGGAACCGGTGCGACCGAACAGCAGGAAGGGGTTGAAGGTGCCGCGTGCAGCAAGCACGGCATCCACCGCCTGCTGCTGGGTTACGGTCAGGTCCGGTTTTGGCGTCTCGCTGACAACCGGCGCTTCGGCATCCGGAATCTCCTCGGACAGCAGGCCGGCCTGCAGTGCCAACAAAGTGCGATACCGGATACCCGGTTCGGGACAGCGGGCTGCGATGGTTTTCAGCGAGATGGCGGCACGGGTTCTGAAACAGGCGGCCAGTTCGGGCGAGAAATCCTCCAGATACGCCTTGTCGGCACATCGGAAGCGGCGCAGTTCGTCGTTCGCCGCCCAGGCCAGCGCCGTCTCCCATGCCTCGCCGGGTGCCGCCAGATAGTAACGGCGCAGGCGATCCAGCCAGTGCTGTCTCCCGCCATCCAGCAGCGGCCCGAGATCGAGTCGGTCGTCCACCGTTCGCATCTCGACATCCGGCACGGCATCGGCCGGCCCCACAACGATGCCGGTGCGCATGCCCTTGCCGAACAATACCCGCACGCGAATACCTGGCTCCGGTTCACCCAGGGTGGAGGGCCATTGATAGGTAAAACTGCCCGGCAGCGGGCAGAAGACGATGACTTCGACGAAAGTAGCGGCAGGCGTCAGTGCAGCACTTCCCCGGCAGCAGGCCCACTTGCTTCGACGGCTGCGGGCTGGAACTCCGGCACCAGTTGGCGAAGATCGGCGACGATCTCAATGACATCGCGCTTCACACAGGCCTTGGCCAGCATGCCGCGCAACCGCTGCAGCTCCTGCCAGTCCACCTGCCGGCTGGCGGCCAGCATGATCTTCGGGTGCGACGTGCCGACCGGCGGCTCGGCGTCGTGGAACAGCTCCTCGTAGAGCTTCTCGCCCGGCCGCAAACCGGTATAGGCGATCTCGATATCGACACCCGGCTCGAAACCGGCCAGACGGATCATCTGTTCGGCAAGATCGGCGATCTTCACCGGTTCGCCCATATCGAGCACAAAAATCTCGCCACCCTCGCCCATAGCCGCCGCCTGCAGGATCAGGCTAACCGCCTCGGGAATGGTCATGAAATAGCGGGTGATCTCCGGATGCGTGACTGTAACCGGGCCGCCGGCGCGGATCTGTTTCTCGAACAGCGGCACCACGCTGCCGGCCGAGCCGAGCACATTGCCGAAACGGGTCGTCACGAACGCGGTCGCCGAACGGGAGTTGAGATTCTGGCAGTAGATCTCGGCGGCACGCTTGGTCGCGCCCATGACGTTGGCCGGATTCACGGCCTTGTCGGTGGAAACCATGATGAACTTCTCGACCTGGAATTCGTCGGCCAGATCGGCCAACTGGCAGGTGCCGAGCACATTGGTCTTCACGCCCTCGGCCGGATTGGCCTCGACCAGTGGCACATGCTTGTAGGCCGCGGCATGAAACACCACCTGCGGCCGATAGTGCTCGAATACCCAGCGCAACCGGTCGGCATCGCGGATATCGCCGAGTACGGCGGCAAACGGCACGTCGCCAGCCAGTTTTTGCACCTCGCCATCGATCCGGTAGAGGTTGAACTCGCCCTGCTCGAGCATCACCAGCTCTGCCGGCGCAAAATCCAGGATCTGACGGCACAGTTCGGAACCGATGGAACCGCCGGCACCGGTCACCAGCACGTGCTTGCCGGTCAGGAAAGCCTGCACTCCGCTATTGTCCGGGCGCACCTCCTGCCGACCGAGCAGATCCTCGATACGGATGTCGCGCAGCTTGGAGACCTCAACCTTGCCGTCGGCGAGATCGGCAACCGATGGCAGTGTCCGGCACACAATCCCGGCACGCTGCGCCGCCAACAACACGTTGCGCACCACCTGGTTGGAAGCCGAAGGGATGGCGAGCAGTACGACCTGAACGGCATGCTTGCCAGCCAGGGCTTCAAGCTCGGCAAGCGTGCCGAGAATCTCGACGCCATGGATCTCCTGCCCCAGACGGCGGGGGTTATCGTCGAGAAAACCCACAGGCTCATAAGGACCGCCCTTCAGCAGGTCGCGCACCAGCAGTTCTCCGGCCTGACCGGCACCGACAATCAGTGTCGGTTTGCGCTCGATCCTGCTGAGGTTCAGACGATGTTCCTTCAGGCGACGATACAGCAGCCGCGGACCCGCCAGCCCCATGGCCAGGAATACCGGATAGAGCACCATCACCGAACGTGGGACATCCGCCAGCCGCTGCCATACAAAGAGAACCGCAAAGGTCAGCAACGCACCGAAACCGACCGCACGCAGAATCCGGATCAAATCGGGAACCGAAGAGAACCTCCAAATGGCACGATAGAGGCCGAAATACCAGAAGGCCGCCAACTGAACCGGCAACGCGAACAGCATCAATTGATTCATGGCCGCGAGGTAATTGGCCGGAATCTCTTCCAGATTGAAGCGCAGCCAGAAAGCGATAAAGATCGTCAACGGCACCCAGGCCAGGTCATGCAGCATGACCAGCCAGCGGTTACGGTACAGCCTCGACCATTTCATGCCTGCCATGCTTCACAAAAAGCGGGGCGCGGCAACTGCCGCGCCCCCTGGTCATGCAGGAACGGAATCGGGAAACTTCTTATTCAGCCTGTGGAGTCCTTGCCGGTCTTTTTCTCGTTCACGCCACTTTTTTCCGGAGTTCCGACGCGGAGATGGCCCCTGATTTTCTCCAGCTTTTTGCTGCCGATACCCTTGACCTCGGTCAGCTCCTCAATGCTCCTGAATTTTCCATGTGCATTGCGGTACTCAACGATCGCAGCCGCGAGCTTCGGGCCGATGCCCTTTACTGCCTGCAACTGTTCGACCGTTGCCGTATTCACATCCAGCGTCTCGTCCGACCACGCGGGTGAAGAGACGAGCAAAGCCATCGATCCGATAATGGCCAACAACCAAATTTTCCATTTCATTGTTGATCCCCTTTGTTGAATTGCCTGCCACAGGGATTGGCAGGTCATCAAAAAAGTAGACCAATTTCTAGAAACCGCAAATTATGTGCGGGAAAGATCGGGGCCCTCAACTCAATCGATCCTGCCCAGTAAATAGGCAAACTACCGGGCAACGGCAACCTGCATCACTTTCCTGACTGCCGAAATGGCCTGCTGCATCTCGGCATCGCCCAACGTCGGATGCACAAAGAGTGCAATACTGGTTTCACCGAGTTGACGCGCTATCGGCAACCGCTCCGATGACTTCCAGTAAGCTTCAAATGCCTTCTCCCGGTAGATCTCGCTGCAGCTGCCGTGCATGCACGGCACGCCCTCACGGCTGATCGCCTCGATGACGCGGTCCTGATTCCAGCCGGCACGCAGCCGTTCAGGATCGATGTAGACATACAGCCGATAGAAAGCATGCCGGACATGTGCGGGAACCGCCGGCACATACAAGCCGTCGACATCGGACAGTGCCG
>DATLWR010000015.1:0-17705 GCA_035576205.1 Mariprofundaceae bacterium | reverse complement strand
GCGATGCCGCCGGTCACACCCCAGTTGCTGTCCAACGGCATCCAGGTGCCATAAAGGAAATAGGAGTTGGGGGCCTGGGCCGTGTTGGGGAAATCGGCCGCCAGGGTTTTTACCGCCGAGTTGCGGTAATCGATCGTCGTTCCGAGCGACAACGCGAAGCCTTCCTGCCAAGCCGCACCCGACGGGTTGTAGGCCGCCGCCGAAGCATCGTCGGCGGTCGCGACGAAGGCGTTCGCGACACCGGCACCCGTAGCCGACAGGTTCGGCTGCATAAAACCGCCGGCCTGGGCGGTCGCAGTCCCCAGCAGCATGGCGCCCGCAAAGGCAATCATCCGTCCCAGCATTCCTGTCTGCACGATCAACTCTCCCCTTGCCTATGGATTGGCTTAACGGCCCGCGCCCGAGCGGACATCGATGACATCCACGCCGGCGGGCGGCACGAAGCTAAAGCGTTTTGCATCCGGCGCAACGAACACGCAGCCGGTCAGCATGACGCGGTTACGGTTACCCAGCGCGTCGAGACTTTCGATATAGGCGAGCGTGCCGGCATCGTCGAGCCCCAGCCAGAACTCCCGCTGGCCTAGCCGCACGTGGTAGCGGCCAACGCCCTCCGAAACCCCGTCGAACCCCAGCAGCGTCACTGCTTCAGCCTTGATGCGCCCGTCGAGCAACTGCATCACCACCGGATCGACGGCATCGAGGCTGTCCATGCGTTCGGCCTGCATCAGGTCCGGCTCGTAGTGCCAGATCACCTTGCCGTCACCGACATAGAGCTGCTCGTAGGGCGAATCGTAATGCCAGCGGAAGCGCGCCGGCCGCAGTACGGCGATCTGGCCGCCATAGAGCTGACTGCCGCCATCCGCATAGCCGATGCGCTGTGCGAAATCGCACTGGAAACCGGTGTGCTTCGACAGCTGCTGCAGGCTGTGCAGCAGGTGCTGCTTGGCCGTTTGGCCCGTTGCAGCCGCAACCGGTGCAGAGAAACCGAACAGCAGGCCGGCCAGCAGGAGAAGTTGACGCACTATTCGATCACCCCGCCGCCACGCGCCTCGGAGCGAGCCAGTACCTTGCGGATGCCGCCCGAGCCAGGCGGCGTGACCAGCCCCTCGCGCTCCATGCGCTCCACCAGCCGGCTGGCGCGGTTGTAACCGATGCGCAGGTAGCGCTGCACCATCGACACCGAGCACTGGCCCTTGTCGATCACCAGGTCCACGGCCTCGTCGTACTTGTCGTCGTTGTCGTCCTCGCCACCGGCTGCGTCCGGGCCACCGCTCTCGGCCACCTCGAACACCTCCTCGCGGTAGTCCGGCTCGCCCTGCGACTTCAGGTGCTCGACGAGGCTCAGCACCTCGCCGTCGGAGACGAAGGCGCCGTGCACGCGCCTGATCTCGCGGCCGCCGAGCATCACCAGGCTGTCGCCCTGGCCAAGCAGCTGTTCGGCACCCATCTGGTCGAGGATGGTGCGCGAATCGATCTTCGAGGAGACCTGGAAGGAGATACGGCTCGGCAGGTTCGCCTTGATCAGGCCGGTGATCACGTCGACGCTCGGCCGCTGGGTCGCCAGGATCAGGTGCAGGCCTGCCGCACGCGCCTTCTGGGCGATTCGGCAAATCGATTGCTCGACCTCCTTGCCCGCCACCATCATCAAATCGGCCAGCTCGTCGATGACGATAACGATGTACGGCAGGTGTTCCGCCCCCGGCTGCTTGCGGATCGCCTGGTTGTAGCCGTCGATGTTGCGCACCTTGGCGTCACTCATCAGCTGGTAGCGCCGTTCCATCTCGTAGACCGCCCACGCCAGCGCCTTCGAGGCCTTGGTCGGGTTGGTCACTACCGGCACCAGCAGATGCGGGATATCGTCGTAGACGGAGAGCTCCAGCATCTTCGGATCGACGAGGATCATGCGCAGGTTCTCCGGCGAATGGGTCATCAGCATCGAGCAGATCATGGCGTTCACCGACACCGACTTGCCGGAACCCGTGGTACCGGCCACCAGCAGGTGCGGCATCCTGGCCAGATCCACGACGATCGGGTGTCCGGCGATATCGACACCCAGCGCCAGCGGCAGGATATGCTTCTTGTCGGAGAACTCGCGGCTGGCCAGCACCTGGTGCAGCGCCACGCTCTCGCGCTCCTCGTTGGGAATCTCGATACCGATGACGCTCTTGCCCGGAATGTTGCCGGCCACACGCACGCTGACCGCCGCCATGGCGCGCGCCAGGTCGTCCTGCAGTGCGACGATACGGTTCACCTTCGTACCCGGTGCCGGCTCGAACTCGAACTGGGTGACAACCGGGCCCGGCTGCACAGCCACCACGTTCCCCTCCACACGGTAGTCGAGCAGCTTCTTCTCGAGGATACGGGCCATCGCCTGCAGCGCCTCCATGTTGCGCGGCCGGACCTCCGACTTGCCCTTGTGGAACAGGTTCAGCGACGGCAACTTGAATGCCGATGAAGCGCCGGCGGCAGCCGCTGGCATCTTGAGCCCCAGCTCCGGCTGCTGCTCCTCCCTGGCGCGTTTCGAAACGTTGACCGTCACCGGCCTGGCGATCTCCGGCTCGATGCGCTCGACAGGTTCCGGGCGCGCCTCGCGGACCTTCTGGCGCTGTTCACGCGCCTCCATGCGCTCCTTGCGCTCCCTCGCCGTCGCCCGCAGGCCGGCGAGCAGCCGGTTGACCTGGTCCAGCACGATGCCCAGCAGGACGAGCAGGCGGCGACCCAGCAGCAGCAGCGAGAATTGCGAGGCGGCGACGAAGCTGCTCAGCGTCAGCGCCAAGAGCACGACATCACGGCCGATGGCATGCAGCGGCACCCTCAGCGCATCGCCGAACATCTCGCCCAGCGCGCCGCCGCTACCGGCCGGCAGTTTCATCGCCGCACCGGAAACGTGTGCGTGCAGCAGTGCCGCCAGCCCCAGCATGCAGGGCAGCCACAACAGCGAGGTCCAGGTGCCGAGGTACGGTTTCCTGCCCCAGGCGAGCCGGCCGGCCAGCGCCAGCACGAGGGCCGGCACGATCCAGGCGGCATAGCCGAACAGCTGGTAGAGGAAATCGGCGAGATAGGCGCCGACGGTGCCGGCCAGGTTGGTCGCGGCATGGCGCGTGGCGTGGTTGAACGACGGATCGGCCGGCGAAAAGCTCGCCATAGCCATGCCGAAGACGATCACCACCCCGACCAGTGCGACGGCGATCGCCTCCCTGACCAGTGCCCGGACGTTCATCAGATCTCCACCACCGTCGGCAGTACCATCGGCCGGCGGCCGATCTTGCGCTTGCACCAGCGGCGCAGGAACACCCGGATCTCCTCCTTGGCGACGTCGATATCCGACAGCACCTCGGACGAGATGTTTTCGAGGTATTGCTGCAGATCCTCGGAGGCCTCGGCCAGCACGTCGTCGCTGACGTCGCCGTGCAACAGGCCGCGTGCCGAGAGTTCCGGCGAACCGAGCAGCTTGCCCTCGTACTGGCTGATCAGCACGGTGGCCGAGAGCATGCCATCCTCGGCCAGTACCCGCCGGTCGCGCAGCACCATGTCGTCGATCTCGTCGCGGCTGTCGCCGTCGACGAACACCGCACCCGAATGAAATGCGGTGCCGTGCCGGATGCCGTCGGCATCGACCTCCACGCTCTGGCCGTTCTCGGCCAGGATGCAGTTGTCGAACGCAATCCCTGCCGCCGTCGCCAGGTCGCGATGCTCGACCAGGTTGCGGAATTCGCCGTGCACCGGATAGAAATATTTCGGCCGCACCAGCTGCATCATCATCTTCAGTTCATGCGCCTGGGCATGGCCGGAGACGTGCAGCGGCGCCTGGCCGGCATGCATGATGCGCGCGCCGCGCCGGTAGATGTGGTTGTAGAGCTGGGCGATGATGCGTTCGTTGCCCGGGATGTTGCTCGACGAGAAGACCACCAGGTCGCCGTGCGTCAGGTGCACGCCGGTGAAGCGATCCTGCGCGAGCCGCGCCACCGCCGATCTCGCCTCGCCCTGCGAACCGGTAGCGATGATCAGCAGTTCGTGCGGCGGCACATCCTGCGTCTGCTTGATGTTGACCATGCAGCCGGCCGGAATCTGCACCCGGTTCAGCCGCTGCGTGATGTCGATATTCTTCTCCAGGCTGCGGCCAGCGACGGCCACCTTGCGGCCGTTGGCGACGGCGGCATCGATGATCTGCTGGATGCGGAACATGTTGGAGGCGAAGGTCGTCACCACCACCTTGCCCTTGCAGCCGGCGATTGCCTGCTTCAGCGCCGGCCCGACAACACGTTCCGACGGGCCGCTGCCGGAACGCGTCGCATTGGTCGAGTCGGAGGCGAGCAGCAGCACGCCTTCGTCGCCCAGCTGCGAGAAGCGGTGCAGCGCGGTCGGCCGGCCGTCGATCGGCGACGGATCGAAGCGGAAATCACCGGTATGAATGACGGTACCGAGCGGCGTGCGGATGGCCAGCGATACGGCATCCATGATCGAGTGAGTGACCAGCACCGCCTCGACCTCGAAGGGGCCTGCGGCGACCGTCTCCCCCTCCTCCGCGAACGGGCGCAGGTCGGCCTTGTAGCCGAACTCCTGCATCTTGCCGTCGACCAGCGCCAGCGTTACCGGGGCGCCGTAGATCGGCAGCTTCAGCTGCGGCCACAGGTAGGCCAGGCCGCCGATATGATCCTCGTGGCCGTGGGTCAGCAGGATGGCGTGCAGGTTCAGACCCATCGCCAGCAGTGCAGAGATATCCGGCACCACCACATCGACGCCGTGCTGGCCCGGCTCCGGGAAACCCATGCCGCAATCGACGATCACCGCATCGTTGCCGACGGCATAGACCATCATGTTCTTGCCGAATTCGCCGACCCCGCCGAACGGCAGGCAGCGCAGTTGAAGCTGACCCATCGAGGGCTTCCCCATCAGGCGTTACCCCGGCTGCCGGGCTTGACCGGCGGCAGCATGCCCTCGCGGCAGAGCGGGCAATTGTCCGGCGCATAGGTCTCGACATGCAGGGCGATGGCCGTCTCGTGCGGCACGTCGAAACGTCCCTCGCTGCCGGGTGCCCGGTCCACCACAGCCAGCACCTTGATCGGCCGGCCGCCATGCTCGCGCACCACCTGCATACATTCGCGCACCGAGCCACCGGTGGTGATCACATCCTCGACGACCAGCACGCGGGCACCGGCCGGAATGGTGAAGCCGCGGCGCAGCTGCATCTGCCCTTCCTTGCGCTCGGTGAAGATGAACGGCTTGTTCAGCTGCCGGGAAACCTCCTGGCCGATCACCAGGCCGCCGATCGCCGGTGCCACCACCATATCGACCTCGGCCGGATCGATCTTGGCGACCAGTTCGCGGGCCAGCGCTCCGGCGTTGGCCGGGTGCATCAGCACCAGTGCCGACTGCAGATAGCGCGACGAATGGCGGCCGCTGGAGAGCACGAAGTGCCCGTTGAGCAGCGCACCGGCATCTTCATACATGGCCAGAATCTCGTTCTCGTTCATTCCTGATTCATTCCTTTGCCGGCCGGCCCGGTCTGTCGATAGACGCTACCGGCCTGAAAATTTGGCGCGAGTGTAGCAGCTCCCCCCGCCATACTGAACCGTGCACCTGCAGACCGAAATGTTTGCTACAATGCCCTCCATGGCCAAATCCCTCCCCCTCAAAGCCGTGCTTCTCGACCTCGATGGTGTGCTCTATGTCGGCAACGAGATGATTGCCGGCGCCGAACAGACCGTGGCCCGCCTGCACGCCCGCGGTTTCAAGCTGGCCGGCGTCACCAATACCACCACGACGTCGCGCCGGGCGCTCGCCGAAAAACTTCACGGCCTGGGCATTCAGCTGGCCGAAAAGGAACTGTTCACACCCGCCGCCCTGGCCATACGGGAGATCGGCCGCCACAGTGCCCAGCTCTTCATCCGCGACGCGCTGCGCGAGGACTTCAGCCGGGTCAGGGAGAAGGAAACGAAACCCGATTTCGTCGTCATGGGAGATCCGGGCGGCGAAGGCTATCCACCGGAAATGCTGAAGGAGATCTTCGTCCGCGTCATGGCCGGCTCACGACTGCTCGCCCTGCACAAGAACCGCTTCTGGCAGCGACCGGACGGACTGCATCTCGACCTCGGCGCCTTCGTCGCCGCCATCGAATACGCCACCGGCTGCGAGGCGACAGTGCTCGGCAAGCCGTCGAAAACCTTCTTCCACGGCATTTGCGAAGCGCTCGGCGTCGAACCGGCCGAAACGCTCATGGTCGGCGACGACATCGAGGCGGATGTCGGCGGTGCGATGCAGGCGGGACTGAAAACCGCGCTGGTGCAGACCGGCAAGTACCGCGAGGAGTTCGTCAAACAGCTCATGCACAAAAAATCCATCCAGCCGACGGTGGTCATCGCCTCCATCGCCGACTTGCCGGATGTCCTGGCACTGTTCTAAAAACCATAATGGAGGGTACCGATATGCTTCGAAAATTTTTACTGACAGCACTGGCACTGATGTTATTCCCGATGTCCGCCCTGGCCGACCTGACCGGCACATGGCAGGCCGACGACGGCGGCATCTACTACCTGCGCGAAATGAACGGCATGCTGCACTGGTACGGCGAAGAGAGCGCCAACAATCCGCGCTGGGCGAATGTCTTCCACGGCAGGATCCACAAAGGGCGGATCAGCGGCCAGTGGATGGATGTGCCGAAAGGGCGCACCACGGGCTACGGCGACATGGAACTGGTGATTCGCGACAACGGCAACGTCCTCGATGCCGTCCGCAAGAGCGGCGGTTTCGGCGGTTCGCACTGGACACGGGTCGGCTACCAGCCGGCACCGGTGCAACCAATGCAGCCGGGCATGCGGGAAGGCATGCGCGAACATCGCATGCCGCCGGCTCCTCCGCCGATGGCGCAGGAGGACTGCATCGGCTTCAACCCGGACAACGTCAGCGTGCAGCAGATCAATGGCAGCTGGAAGGTGGTGGAAGGCAACCACTGGATGTTCGATTTCGGCAATAGCCGCGACGAGGCCAATGCGGCATTCCGCGTCATTCGCACCTACCGCATGAACCAGAGCTGCTTTGTCGGCCGGCCGAACCCCAGCTTCAGCTACCTGCTGGCCAACGGTGCTGCTCCTTCCGGGGGGATGCGCGGTGAGGATTGTATCGGCTTCAATCCGAACAATATCAGCGTGCAGCAGATCAATGGCAGCTGGAAGGTGGTCGAGGGCAACCACTGGATGTTCGATTTCGGCGGCAACCGTGGCGAGGCGGAGCAGAGTGCCGCCATCATCCGCAAATACGGCTTTACGCAAAGCTGCTTTGTCGGCCGGCCGAATCCTTCCTTCAACTACATGCGCCGCTGAACGACCTGATGAAGTGATGGGCTGATGTGAGGGCGGGGTCTTCCCCGCCCTCATCCGTTAATGGTCAGCGCTGATAGGCAAGCAGCCAGTCGAGTGCCTGCTCGACCGTCGCCCGCTGGATCTCGGTACGGTTGCCGGAAAAAAGGAATCGCTCGACCCTGAGCGGGCCACCCGGCATCGTGATAGCCATCCAGACCGTGCCGACTGGCTTGTCGTGGGTGCCGCCATCAGGACCGGCAATGCCGCTTACCGCGAGGCAGACGGTGTCCGGTGCGCTGCCTCCCGCAGCCATCTTCTGCACCACCTCGCGGCTGACCGCACCGTGTGCAGCGATCACTGCCGGATCGACACCCAGCTCCTCCGTTTTCGCTTCGTTGCTGTAGGTCACCCAGCTGCGGTCCAGCACCGTCGAGGCGCCGGGCACGCTGCCGATGCGCGCGGCGATGCCGCCGGCCGTGCACGATTCGGCCGTGCGCAGCTTCCAGCCCGCCTGCCGGTAACGCTCCAGCAACGCCTCGACCCTGGCATCCGTCACAGGGCCGCCCGCGCGATCGCCAGTACGGCCACCAGCACCCCGCCCAGAAATCCCGCCGCCATGTCATCGGCCATGATCGACCACCACGGCGGCCCCAGCCGCTCGAAAACCGACACCGGCCAGAGCTTACTGACGTCGAACAGGCGAAAGGCCGCGAAGGCGGCAAGAACGGCAAGCCAGCCGCTGCCCAGCACAGTCGAGACGAGCATCAGGCAGAACCACTGCCCGGCCCACTCGTCGATGACGATCCAGCCCGGATCCTTGTCGGCCAGCTGCGGCAACAGGCGATAGCAGGCAAAACAGCCCGCCGCCAGCAGCAGCAGGCTGCCGGCGAGCAGCGCTGCCACGCCAAGCCCTTTGAGCAGCAGCCAGCCGGGCGCAAGCGAAACGAGGCTGCCCCAGGTACCGGGCGCCTTCGGCAGCCAGCCGCTGCCGAACCCGGCCGCGATGAAACGATAGCCTGAGGCAGCTTCAGCCAAAGTGGTCATAGCCCTTGCTGTCGACCTCCACCGCCTCTCCATGGAGATACAGGCGCACACCGGGCATTTCCGAACAGCGGCCGATCTTCACCGCGAAGCCTTCCAGAAAACGCAGCGATGCGGGTGCCGTGAACAGCAGCGCATAATCCTCGCCGCCGCCCGTCACGGCACGCAACGCGCGCTTCTCGCCGGCCTTCTTGCACAGCAGCTCCCAGCCCGGCACATCAGCCACCTCAAGATCCATGCCGAGGCCCGAGGCATCGCAGATATGCCCAGCGTCCTGCACCAGGCCATCACTGATGTCGATACAGCACTTCACACCCAGGTCGCGCAAGCGCACACCCGCTTCCAGCTTGGGCCGGATTTCATCGAGATACTGCACAAAATATCCCTTGGTCTTGCCACCCATCCACTGCTCGATGCCGAGGGCGCTGAATCCCAGCTTGCCGACCAGCCATACGGCATCGCCCACATCGGCCCGGTCGCGGCGCATCGCCTTGCCTTCGGGCACCTGCCCGGCGACGGTGATCGACAGTGCATTGACGACGGAGCGCGTGGTATCGCCGCCGGCCAGCTCAATGTCGTAGCGGCGCAGCGCTGCAGTCGCCCCTTCGCCGATCTTTTCCACCGCCGATGCATCGCGAGCCATGACGTTCAGCCACACCGCCAGCGCCTCAGCCCCCATGGCGGCGAGATCGGAAAGGGCGGCGCAGACGGCCCGGTCGGCCGCCTTGGAAAGATCGAAATCGGTCGGCCAGTGCACCCCCTCCACGGAGGTATCGGTACTGACGACCAGTTCCATGCCGGCCGACAGCTCATGAATGGAGGCATCATCGCCGATTCCCAGCCGCGTAAACGACTTCCGGCTGCCGCCCATACCCCTGAAACAGCTGTTGATCAGTTCGAATTCCCCTGCACCCATGCCGGAATGGTGGCCTAGAATGGGGAAAAGAACCAGCCGCTGGAGAACGAATATGGAGATGCAGGTCCTGCAGACGGATATCACGACCCTCGACGTCGACGCCATCGTCAACGCCGCCAACTCGTCGCTGCTGGGCGGCGGCGGTGTCGACGGCGCCATCCACCGGGCGGCGGGACCGGAACTGCTGGCCGAATGCCGCACCCTGCACGGCTGCCCGACCGGCGAGGCGAAGATCACCCGCGGTTACCGCCTGCCGGCACGCCATGTGATCCACACGGTCGGCCCGGTCTGGCACGGCGGTGAGCGCGGCGAGCCAGAACTGCTGGCCTCCTGTTACCGCAACAGCCTGCATCTCGCCGCCGGGCACGAACTGGCATCGGTCGCCTTCCCGGCCATCTCTACCGGCGTCTACGGCTATCCCTCAGAGCTCGCCGCCGCCATCGCCGTACGCGAATGCCGGGCGTTCGGCGAACGGCATGCCAGGCCCACCAAGGTGATTTTCGCCTGTTTCGATGCACATACCGCCGACCTCTATCGAAAGCTGCTCGGCGAAACGGCCTGAACCGTCTACACTCCGGCTACGGACCGGAAACCCAACTCAGCGAGGTATGGCCATGAAGATCACCGCCGGCATCGAGCACTCCGTCACCACCATCGACGAACATCACACCACGCTGGAGGCGGCCCGGCTGATGACCGAGAAATATATCGGCTCGGTGGTCGTCACCAGCCACTCGCGCATCGTCGGTATCTTCACCGAGCGCGAGCTGATGATGGACGTGGTCGGCAAGGGGCGCGATCCGGCCGTGGTCAAGGTCAAGGACGTCATGCTCACCGATCACCGCAAGATCGCTTCCGATGCCACCTGCGAGGAGGCGCTGGAGGTGATGAAGAAAAAGCGCTGCCGGCACCTGCTGGTGTTCGACGGCGACGAGTTCATCGGCCTGATCTCGATGCGCGACATCGTCGTGCTCACCCTGCAGGAGAAGGACGACCTCATCGCCCAGCTGGAGCAATACATCTCCGCCACCTGACGGCGACCGGCTGCGTTACCTGTCGGCGACGGCACCCCGGCTGGCGAACACGAAACGGATAATCTTGTCGGCGATCAGCGCATAGTCGCCGCCCATGTGGTGGCCACCCGGCAGCATCAGGCCGGTCACCGTCGGGAATTCAGGCTTCGTCAGTTGCGGGCAAAGATCATCGCCCTCGGATGACCCGTAGATGCAGAACACCGGCAAACCGACCTTCTTCAGCTCGGGCAGGACGGGATACTCCCCCTCATCGCTGCCAAGCCAGTGGCCAAGCCGGAATTCGAAGCTGGCCTTGGGCGAGACGCCGATCAGCACCATGCCATCGATATCCGGCCGCCGTTTGTCATTCAGATGATTGAATGCGAACGGCGCCACATCGGCCCCGAAGGAGTAGCCGATCAGCACCACCTTGTCCCGATGCCACTTCTCGCGGTAAGCCGCGATAATCCTGTCCAGGTCGCTCCCCAGTTGTGCCGGCTGTTTCGCCGACCAGAAGTAGCGCAGCGAATTCAGGCCGATGACCGGCATTCCCTTGGCGGCGAGTGCCTGTGCCACCTCGCGGTCGATACCCGCCCAGCCGCCGTCGCCGCTCAGCAATACCGCCATCGGCAGCGAAGGGTCTTCCCGCGTCGCCGGAACTTCGACCAGCGGCAGGTCGGCGACGCTCTCCGCTGCAGGCTGCGGCTGCCTGGACTCGGTCAGCTGCCTGTACAAGGCGCGGAATTGCGGCACCCAGTGTTTCTGTACCCCGAAACCGTGTCCCACGTGCGGCAGCGCCACCACACGGCCTGTATTGGTCTGCTTGGAAAACTCCATCGCAACGCCGATGTCGCAGGTCTGGTCGATTTCACCCTGCAGGATGCCCCAGGGAGCCGGCAGCCGGTCGGAAGGCACGAAGTCGAAACCCTTGTGCGGCGCACGCGATTTCGATTGCAGCCCGCCCGGGCCCTTGCAGAACGGCTGCTTCAGCGGCAGGTCCGGGCAGAACCCCAGGCTGATAGCTCCGGCGAACGTATTGGCGGGAGCCTGTGCGAGCGTTCCGTAGACCAGCGTGGCGCCGGACGAGTAGCCGACCAGCAGCGGCGAATGGTAATCGCCAAGCCCGAGTTTCTTCTGCACATACTGGCTGAGCGCCTCGAAATCGGCCGCCGCATAGCTGCAACTTTCGCGGGAATTGGCGAGCGACTTCAGATAGGAGCGGATATCGACACCGATGACCAGCGCTCCCTCTTTCGTGAGCAGCCGCGACATGTCGATCACCCCGAGCTCCCAGCCGCCGTCACCGGAGACGAATATCGCCACCTGCTGCGGCCGCCCTTCCGGGGCATAGATGTGCACCGTCCCGAAACGCCCGAACTGGAGCGTCTCCTCGGCACAGGCCGAATTGGCCGCCATCATGAGCGACAGGCCGATCAACATCCATGTCAGAATCCTCTTCATCCTTTCACCACTCCTTTCAATCCGCCGCTGATCAGCCGGGTCAGCGCCAGCAGCACGCCCGGCAATGCCAGCCCTCCCGGGCAAATCAGATAACGGGGCGACCAAACCGGCTCGAATTTATCCTTGAATCTCTGCAAACCCTCAAAATTGTAGAACCTGTTGCCGCGTTCGAAGATGGCGTCGGCCAGTTTGCTCCAGCTGCTGGCCAGCGGATGGTCCGAGAATCCCGAAAGCGGGGCCATCCCCAGACTGAACCGGCGGTAGCCCTGATCCCGCCCCCACAGCATCAGCATGATGAACAGGTAATCCATGCAGCTGCCGGGCGCATCCGGCAGATGGCGCATCAGATCGACGCTGAGCTCCTCCTGGCCGCCGAACCAGAGGTTGGCAAACGCAATGATCCTATCCTCCCGCTTGACCACCGCTACGGGGAAATTTTGCATGTATGCGGCTTCGAACCTGCCCATGGAAAAGCTTTTTTCGTCGCCCTGCTTGCGGCCGAGCCAGGCATCCGAAACCGCCTTCAGCTCCGGCAGGATGGCCGGCAAGTCGGCAACCGGGACGATGTCGAAGGCAAGACCCTCGCGCTCGGCGCGGTTCTTCGCCTGGCGCAGGTGCGCATAACGGGAGCCCTGCAGCGAGAAATCGCCGAGCGATACCCGCGCCTCTTCACCCAGCTTGAACATCTCCAGTCCCATCTCCATGTATTGGTGTACGCGCTCGGCATGCACCTGGTAGTAGACGCAATGCACGTCGAAGCGGTCGCACAGTTCGCGGAACTGCCAGACCAGTTCCTTCGCATCCGTCGCGGAGCCGACCGGATCGCCCATGGCCACCCAGTAGCGCTGCTGGATCGCATACATGATGAAGGCGGTACGCGACGGGTTGAACAGCAGGTACTTGTCGCCCAGCAGCGCGAGATTGGCCTCCGAGAACGGCTGCGCGGCAAGGATACGCCGGGCATCCTCGATATCCGCCGGCGACGGCCGCTCCGGATGCAGGGGTCTGGCGCGCAGCAAGCGCAGCAGGAAGAAGACCAGCAGTGCGATCGCTACACCCGCACTCGCCCGCAAGAAGCGCGGCGCCTCGCCATGATAGAAGGTAAACTGCCACCACAGCTCGTTGCTGTACTCGACATGCTTGTAGGAAAACATGCCCAGCCAGAACGAGATACCGACCACTGTGCCGATCGCCAGCAGCCAGTCGACGGAGAAGGAAGCGCTCAGGAGAGAAGAACGCCGGAAGAAACTGCCGCGGCTGGGCAGCAGCAGGACAAACACGAAGATCAGGAAAGCCGCCGGCAGGAAGTGGAGTCCCTTGAGCAGCACGAATACGGCCGCACCGGCGGTCAGCAGCAGCGTCAGGAAATAGGCGGCGTCGTAACGGCGCTGCAGCCCGCGCGCCAGTACCAGCAGCGCCACACCGATGATGCTGGTGGCGAAATGGGAAATCTCGAGCACCTCCACGGGCAGCATCTGTTTCAGCACCCCGAGACTTTCGGGCGGTACCGGCGTGGCTCCGAGCAGCAACAGCATGGTCCCGGCAGCGAAGCTGGCCAGTGTCAGCAGTGGCACGGTAATGGAGCTGTAGAGGCCGGCCAGTTTCTCCATCTGGGCCGACAGGGCCTGCCAGCGTTCGCCGAATTCGTAAACACCAAGGCCTGCCAGCGCGACCACGAACGGCAGCAGGTAATAGATCGCCCGAAACAGCAACAGCGAACCGGCCACCTGGTCGAGCGGCAGATAAGGCGCCAGCATGTAGACGACCACCGTCTCGAACACGCCGAGTCCGCCGGGAATGTGGCTGACCAGGCCCAGCATCTGGGCGGCGATGAACACGGTCAGGAAATAGGCGAACGGCAGCGTGGCGGAAGCAGGCAACAGGACCCACAGCACGGTTGCCGCGACGAGCCAGTCGAAGGTCGACAGACCCAGCTGCTGCAGCATCAGTCGCGGCTGCGGCACCGCCACACTGACCGGTCCCAGCCGCAGTGTCGGCGGCCCCCGGAACGACAACAGCAGGCCGGCGGCCAGCAACAGCAGGCAGAGGCTGCCGGACATTTCCAGCAACGGGACGCCGACAGAGAAATCCGGTGTTACGATCGGCGGCGAAACCAGCAGGGCGATACCCCCCAGAAGCAGCATGCCGAGCAGGAAGGCGACGCTGCAGTAGAGGATGATATTGGCGATTTCGGCAGCGCTGAAACCCCAGCCGGAGTAGAACCGATAGCGCGTCGCCCCACCGGTCAGCAGCGCGAAGCCTGTGTTGTAGGAAAAAGCGTAGGAGATGAACGATACCCAGGCGACCTGCCGGTAAGGCAGCGAGCGGCCGACGTAGCGGACACCGAGATAATCGTACCCCACCATCGTGGCATAACTGGCAGTGGTCAGCACGACCGCCCATGCAATATGCGCGGCGGGGATATTGCCGAGATACCGGATGATATCGTGCAGGTGGTAGGACTCGAGCAGATGCGACAGAAACCACAACGCACCAGCAAGCAGGATGATGCTGAACAGTGTGATGATGCGGTCGCGGCCGAGCATGGAGGCGGAATACTCCACCCCCGACCGATGGCCGGCAATAGATTCCGTCACCGAATCGGGCTGGCCGCCGAAGGTGGCACGGCGGCAGGTTCCGGCATAGGATCAAAACCATGCCAGCAACATCTGCAGCAACACTCCTGTCCGCCACAGCACTCCATCAAGCCGGCTTGCCGCATGCATGAAATATCGCTGTGCGAGGATGTCGTTCGGCTGATCGGAGATCAGGCCCGGCAGCATCGTTTCACCCGGGTGCGCACGGTGCGGCTGCAGATCGGCAGGCTTTCCTGCGTGGCTCCCGAAGCGCTACGTTTCGCCTTCGATGCCGTGGCGAAAAACACGATCTGTGACGGTGCCCGACTGGAAATCGAAGAGATCGGCGGGCGCGGCTGGTGCGATGTCTGCCGCCGGGAGCTCGCCGTCGGGCAGCGCTTTGATGCCTGCCCCGAATGCGGGCATTATCCGCTGACGATCACGGCCGGCGAGGAGATGCGGATCGGTGAACTGGAGGTGGAGTGATGTGCGGTGTGTGCGGATGCGGTGAAGGCGAAACGGTGATCGAGGGCCACAAGCACGACCATCATCACCCTCATGAGCACCATGACCATCACCATGGGCATGACCACGAACATGACGGTTCCCGCTGGCTCAGCGTCGAACAGGACATCCTGAGTAAAAACAACATGTACGCCGCATCCAACCGGCGTCATTTCAACCATAACGGCATGCTGGTGCTGAACCTCGTCTCCTCCCCCGGCTCCGGCAAGACCACGCTGCTGACCCGGACGCTGAACGACCTGCAGAACGATTTCCCGATGGCCGTCATCGAGGGCGACCAGCAGACCGTACTCGATGCCGACCGCATCCGTGCCACCGGGACGAAGGCGGTGCAGATCAATACCGGCAAGGGCTGCCACCTGGATGCCCACATGGTCGGCCACGCCGTCGAGGATTTGCAGCCGGAAGCGGATTCGGTGCTGTTCATCGAAAATGTCGGCAATCTCGTCTGCCCTGCCGCCTTCGACCTCGGCGAGGCACACAAGGTGGTGGTGCTGTCGGTTACCGAGGGCGAGGACAAGCCGCTGAAATATCCCGACATGTTCCATGCCGCAAGCCTCATGCTGCTCAACAAGTGCGATCTCTTGCCGCATCTCGATTTCGACGTCGGGGCCTGTATCGACAACGCCCGGCGCGTCAATCCCGCCATCAAGGTGCTGCAGCTCTCGGCCAAGACCGGCGACGGCATGGCACAGTGGTACCGCTGGCTGAACCTCATGCACGAGGCGACGCTGATCGACCGTCCCGCCCCTGCCGCAACAACCGCCGAAACGGTCGCCGGAGCCTGAACCGCACGTGTGCCTCGCCGTCCCTGCCCGCGTCGTATCGCTCGATGACCGCACAGAAACGGCCGTCGTCGAACTTTCGGGTGTACGCAAGGAGGTCTCCACAGCCCTCGTCGAGGACGTGGTACCGGGCGACTACCTGCTGATCCATGTCGGCTTCGCATTGCAGAAGCTGAGCCCGGACGAGGCCGAAGCCACGCTGGCATTGTTCGACGAACTGTCGGCCTTCAATGAAGAGGCCGGCGACGCATGAAATATGTCGACGAATTCCGTAGCGGTGTCGTCGCTCAGAGGCTCGCCGCCGCCATCCACCGCGAGGCGAAACCGGGCCACGACTATCGGCTGATGGAATTCTGCGGCGGCCATACCCATGCCATTTTCCGCTTCGGCGTGCAGGAGCTGGTGCCGGCCAACGTGAAATTCGTGCATGGCCCAGGCTGTCCGGTCTGCGTGCTTCCCGCCGGCCGTATCGAGGCCGCCATCCGTCTGTGCGAAGCGCACGGCGTTATCCTCTGCACCTATGCCGATCTGATGCGCGTGCCGGCCGGCAAGGGGAAAAGCCTGTGGCGGGCGAAAGCGAACGGCGCCGACGTCCGCATGGTCTACTCCAGTCGCGACGCACTGGAGATCGCCCGCAGCAATCCGGGACGGCAGGTGGTCTTTTTCGCCATCGGCTTCGAAACCACCACCCCGCCCACCGCCGTCGCTATCCGCGAGGCAAGCGAGGAAGGCCTGACCAACTTCTCGGTCTTCTGCAACCACGTACTGACGCCGCCGGCCATGCGCCACCTGCTGCAGGCCGAAGGAGCATCCGGCAACGAACCGGCCGCCCGGCTCGACGGCATCCTGGGACCGTCGCACGTCAGCACCATCATCGGCAGCCGCGCCTACGCCGACTGTGCCGAAGAGTTCCGCATTCCGATCGTTATCGCCGGCTTCGAACCGCTCGACGTCATGCAGTCGACATTGATGCTGATTCGCCAGATCAACGACGGACGGCATGCGGTGGAAAACGAGTACAGCCGTGCCGTAACTTCCGAAGGCAACCGCAAGGCACAACAACTGATGGCCGAGGCGTTCAAGCTGCGGCCGCGATTCGAGTGGCGGGGACTCGGCGTGCTGCCGGAGAGCGCCCTCGCCATTGCCGATGCCTACGCCGACTTCGATGCCGAGCGTCGCTTCGTGATGCCCAAGGTCGAGTCGACCGAGACCAAGGGCTGCCTCTGCCCGGCTATCCTCCGCGGCCTCAACGAACCTACCGACTGCAAACTGTTCGGTACCGCCTGCACGCCCGAGACACCGCTCGGCGCCTGCATGGTCTCCTCCGAAGGGGCCTGCGCCGCTTACTGGAGCTACGGCCGCCAGCGCAAACCTGCCGAGGTGCAGCGGGCGTGAGCCGCCTCGACCTTGCGAACGGCGTGGTGGAGATGAGTCACGGCAGCGGCGGCCGGGCCATGGCGCAACTCATCGACGAACTGTTCCGCCGCCATCTCGGCAATCTGCTGCTCGACCAGGGCAACGACGGCGCGGTCTTTACCGTACCGGCCGGTCGCCTGTCGGTCAGCACCGACGCACATGTCATTGCCCCCCTCTTCTTCCCCGGCGGCGATATCGGCCGGCTGGCCGTGCACGGCACCATCAACGACGTGGCGATGGCGGGAGCTGCGCCGCTCTACCTCACCGCCACATTCATCCTCGAGGAAGGTTTCCCGCTTCGCGAACTGGATCGCATCGTCGCCGGCATGGCCGAGGCTGCGCGGGAAGCCGGCGTGACGGTGGTGGCCGGTGATACCAAGGTGGTCGAGAAGGGCAAGGCGGACGGCGTCTTCATCACCACCGCCGGTATCGGTGTCGTTCCCGACGGTGTCGAAATCGCCGGCGACCGGGCGCGTCCGGGCGATGCCATTCTTCTCTCCGGCAGTATCGGCGAGCATGGTGTAGCTGTTCTCTCGCAGCGAGAGAACCTGAGCTTCGAGACCGAGATCTGCTCCGACTCCGCCGCGCTGCATACGCTCGTCGCGGCCATGGTGAAGGCCGTTCCCTCCATCCACTGCCTGCGCGATCCGACACGTGGCGGGCTCGCCACCACG
>DATLWR010000014.1:0-42948 GCA_035576205.1 Mariprofundaceae bacterium | reverse complement strand
TTGGGGATATTCTCGGTCAGTGGCCGCAGACGCGACCCCTGACCACCCGCCAGTATGACTGCTTTCATCGCTCCTCCCTGCCCGGCATGGATATTCTCATTCCTGCAACCGGATCCGTTGCGCCAGCGGCCGGTACTGCAGGTGATAGAACATCTCCAGATAGCGGCGGGTTTCGGTCCGTTCCAGGTTGGTCACGTATTTCCAGAAGCCGTAGACGCGCGACAGCGTCATCATCCGCTCGGCATAGTGCTGCCAGGTATAGCGTTCGTTGATCCGTTGCAGGGCGGCACCGGAGATCGACAGCCAGTATTCGGGGTCCATTTCGCAGCGTTCGAAGAATGCCGCCATTTTCTCCGCCGCCTGGGCGCCGTGATTCGGATTGATATGAAATCCGGAAGTGCCGTCGCGAATGATTTCCAGCGGCCCGCCGTAGCAGGTGGCGAACGTCGGCAGACCCGAAGACATGGCCTCGATCACCGTCAGGCCGAAGGCCTCGAACAGTGCCGGCTGGACGAAGGCACCGCGGCGGTCGGCAATCCGCCGGTACAGCTCGCCGGCCATGTTCTTGTCGAGCTGTACCCCCAGCCAGCGTGCCTGTCCATCGAGGCCATACTGGTCGAACAGGGCATGCATCCGCTGGGTCTGCTCCCGCTCCTCGACGTCCAGCGATGCGTCGGGATTCACGTGTCCGGCGATGACCAGCAGGTTGGCCTTGCGGCGCAGCCTGTCGCTTTGGCCGTACCATTCGACCAGGCCGGTGATGTTCTTGACCCGGTCGAGGCGGGCCATGGTGAACAGCAGCGGCTTGTCGGGCTCGGCAAAGCCGCCGCGCGCGTCATCGCGCACCCCCTGCAGCAGCCCGTCGAGTTCATCGTGGATGTGGGTCAGCCGCCGCGCCTCGTCCGAATAGGGGAAATAGACGTTGGCATCGGCACCCGGAGAGACGATGTTGAATTTGGGATCGAAGACATCGATGCCGTTCAGCACCCGGTAGAGCCCCGGCATGGTGAAGTGCTGGTAGCCCTCGTACTGGCCGAGGCTATCGTCGGTGCCGGCAATCTCCTGATAGGTGCTGGTGATGATGAAATCGCTCGAGTTCATGGCGATCAGGTCGGCGGTGTACTGGCAAGAGAAATGGTACTGCGCCTCCATCTGCTGCCAGTACAGGTCGCTGAGGATGTATTTCGATTTCTCCAGCGCATGGGCAATGGCGCACTGGGTGACACCGAGCCTCTGGCTGAGCAGGGAGGCCACCAGGTTGCCGTCCGAATAGTTGCCGATGATCATGTCAGGCCGGTCGCCCAGTTCGGCGATGATCTCGGCTTCGGCCTCGGCGGCAAAGGCCTCCAGATAGGGCCAGATCTCGAAGCGCGAGATCCAGTGCCTGACGATCTCGCCGGCTTCATTGCGGAAAGGGAGCCGTAGGATGCGGGCATTGCGGGTGCCGCTGATCGGTTCGAGGCGCTGGTTGCAGGTGGTTCCTTCGGCATCCGGCAACAGGCGTGTGACCACGAGGATTTCGGGCTGGATATCCAGCCCCTGCTGGTGCAGCCGCTGCCGCATCTCATGTTCGATGGCGCGTACCTGATCGAGGATATAGACCACCTGGCCGCCGGTGTCGGGTTTGCCGAGTACGCCGGACTGGCCGAAATAGCCGTGCGGACTGATGATGGCCAGCCGGAAAATCATCGGGATGCGCGCCAGGAAATGTTCGAGCGTCGTCGGGTCCGGTGCTTCCAGTACGTCGGTCAGCAGCGCCATCGAATCACTGATCAGTTCGGCATCCCGGCCCCAGCCGGGTTCGAATCCCAGGGCGCGGAATTCGCTTTCGAATTCCGCCCACGGGGTGTCCGGCGGTTTGTCGGCGAGGATCTCCTGCGCTTGCCTAAGCGCCGATCTGAGTTCCGAAACGCGGCTGATTTGTTCGTTCAGCATCAGGAGCTTGCCCTGGTACTGGTGCAGTCGCAGGAATCGCAGCAGAGGGTTGTCCGGTTCGTCCAGCCGCGTGAAGAGCTGGCTGGAAAGCCGCTTGTTGAGGAACGAGACACCGTGGCCGATGGATCTGGACTCCTGCAGGCGCGGGAATTCCCTGCTGAAGGGGACGAAATCGATTTCCAGGGGAAGCAGTTCCACGGCTTGGTGGCCGTTGATCAGCCGTTCCTTGAACTGCAGATAGTCGGCGGCCGCGATGGATTCCAGCACCATGTTCTCGACATGGATGCGAGCAAAGCGCCAACGTGCCACGTTTGGCCGGAAGGCCATGTAAAACCAGTCGCCACCGCTGCTGGCTTCCTGGATGCCGCGGATAATCGGCATGATTTCCGCATCGCTCTGGCCATGCTCGACACAGAAATCCCGGCAGGCATCGCGCAGGTCCGAAAGCAACAGAATCTCCTTGCCCAGGCTCTGGTAGCGGCGCAGCAGGGCATAGATGAATTCGCGTTGCTTGCCGATCAGCGATTGGAACTTCTCAATCATTGTCTCTCCACGACATCGCCATACTGGAATATAGCTGGCGATCATGAGTGGTGGCGCCGCGGATGCTGCAAATACGGGCGGCGAACTGCTGGGCGCACTGCATCATCCGATTCGCCGACCAGCCATGCAGCAGGCCTAGGATGACGACGGCGGCAAAGGCATCGCCGGCGCCGACGCTGTCGACGAACGTATCGACTTTCGGCGCCGGATAAAATGTGCAGTTCTCGGCATCGCACCACCAGGCGCCGGTTTCGCCGCAGGTGACAACGACCGACTGCAGGTCATGGCGCCGGCGAAGCGTTTTCACTGCCTGCACGTCGATTCCAGCCGTTTCCGGAGAGAGGTGGCGGAATTCATCCTCGTTGAGTTTCAGCCAGGTCGCCTCCCGAAGCGGCGTTTCCAGATCCTCCGGATGCCAGGGGGGACGCAGGTTGATGTCGAGGAATACCGGGGCGCGACTTTTTTTCAGTGCTGCAAGGGCTCGGGCTGACTCGGCGGAGCGCAGGATCAGGCTGCCGTGATAGAGCAGCGGCGAGGTCGTTGCCTTCTGGGGCTCCTCGCAATGGATGTGGTCATAGGCCTGTTCCGGCAGAATATCGAATTGGTGGGTATCGCCGGTGATGGTGATAATGACGCGGCCGGTCGGATACACGTCATCCTGCTGCAGGTTAGAAGTGTCCATTCCCCAGCGCCGCATTTCATCGGCGATCTGTTCGCCAAGTTCGTCGTTGCCGACACGGCTGATGAAACGGGGTGGGCAGCCGAAGCCCTGCAGGTGCCAGGCGACGTTGAAAGGGGCACCGCCAAGGATATTGCGACCATCTGGGAAACAATCGAACAGGACTTCGCCAAAGACCGTTGGCTGACGGAAAAAATCAGAAGTTACAGACATGACAGTAGGTTAAGTTGTATCAGCGAATCTTCGGGAGTCAAGCAATCGGGGGTTGGGGGGGTGTCCGTACTGCATTTGTGATTGATGCATGTCGGCCGGCTAGTAACATGCGACCTAGGATATTTTCTTATAGGAATGCAGCATGGAAGTAGCAGGTCACGCGCCGGATGGCGTTGCATCACTACACACGAACGAAGAAAAGCTCAGGCGGTTGGTCGATATGTCCCGCGAGGGGATCGTGTCGCTGGATGCCGCCGATAACTTCAATTTCGCCAATCCGCATATGGCGAAATTGCTCGGCATTCCGGTCGATGAGCTTGTCGGCAGGCCTTATTTGAGTGTGGTGGCGTCCGCCCAGCAGGAGGCGGTCCGTGAGCATCTCGACATGCGTCGCCGCGGTGTCAGTGAATCCTACGAGACGGTTCTGAACCGGGCTGATGGAAGTCAGATCGATGTGCACATCTCGGCGGCAGCCCTGATGGGAGAGCGCGAACAGTATCTCGGATCAATTATGGTGGTTTCGGATATCTCCGAGCGCAAGCAGTGGGAGGCGCAGATCCGGCACATGGCCGAGCATGATCCGCTGACCAATCTTCCCAACCGGGTGTTGTTCATGGAGCACCTGGCGCAGTCGATCCGACAGGCCAGGCGCTTCAGCCGCTCGCTGGCGCTGGTATTTATCGATCTTGATCGTTTCAAAGAGGTCAACGATCGCTTCGGACATCAGGTCGGCGATCTGGCGCTGGTGGAGGCCGCCAACCGGATGCGCCGTGTCATTCGCGATATCGATGTGTTATGCCGGCATGGCGGCGACGAATTCATCCTGCTCTTTTCCGAGATTGCCTCTGCCGACAATGTCGATGTGTTGCTGGAAAAGATCCGTGCCGCATTCCAGGCGCCATTTGCCATGGCGGGCCATACATTCGAACTGAGTGTCAGCATGGGCGTGACGATCTACCCGGATCATGCAACAGAGATCAACGAACTGATCAGGCTTGCCGACCAGGCCATGTACATTGCAAAGAAGCATGGCGGCAACAGCTTCTTGGTATATACCCCGGACGATCTGGCTGCCTGAAAAACAGAACGCCCCCGGAGATGTTCTCCGGAGGCGTTCGATGTTTGGTTGCGGGGGCCGGATTTGAACCGACGACCTTCGGGTTATGAGCCCGACGAGCTACCACTGCTCCACCCCGCGTCAGGGAGGCCGAACTATAGGGCTGCTGAGCGGTCTGTCAACGAGGATTGGTGATCAGGATTTCGGGCGGATGAAACGGATGCTGCGCTCGTCCTTGCCGGGGAAAACAAGCTCGATGCTCTGCCAGTCGGCGGCCGGTTTGACCTGGATCGGTGCCGTCCAGCGATCGCCGATGCTGAAGCCGACCTGGTTGTCTTTCATGGGCTCGAGCGTCGTGAGAATCTTCAGCGGCGGTGTCTCATCCGGCATGTCCAGTTTGACCGATTCATCCGGATAGAAGTGGACCCGGGCCGCCCCGTCGACCTGTTGCCATTCGCCACTCAGTTTCTCGAGTGTGTTCACAGGTACGGGTTCGTCCATGGCCGAACAACCGCCGGCCAGAATGCTTCCCAGGAGAATCAGAACTCCGAAAATGCGCCGCATCGAATAGGTATTCATCGTCACCCCTGATGGCCCTTCGGCTGAATCATATGACCGGCGATGGTCAGCTTGTCGGACTCGAGAGCCTTGAACACAGTGATGGTTTCGGCTGCGCTGCCTTTTTCAAAGATAAGATGGAAACCGTAGATGTAGTAATCCCCCCGCAGACGGGCATTCTTCTGATGGAAAACGGGGCGAATGTCTTTCAGTGCGCCGTAGGTGTCACCCAGCGATTTAAGTTCGGTCAGCCAGGCATCCCTGGGGTGGTCGTTGTAGAATGATTTGTCGTACAGGGCAAAGGCCGCATCCCAGTTCTTGGCTTTGAAGGCGTCATGCCACTGTTTGACGAGCTGTTCGGCCTGGGTTTCATCGCCTGAATTGTACAGGCAGGCATTGAGTGAGAATAACAACGGCAGAACAAGCAGCAGGGCGCGCAGGCGTTTCATGTCGGGACCTCCAAGGGGAGGCGAATGTATAGGGGAACCTGCGAATCTGGCAAGCGATGGGGGGTTGCAAAGCCCGGGGGGTAGGGAATAATGCCGTGCCTATGTCTGAAACCCAGAAGCAATCATTCAAGCCTGGCGAGAAACTTCTGTTCATGGTGGCGGGTGCATTTATCGTGTTTGCGCTGCTCGCCTTTACAGTCATGCAGGTCATCAGTGCCAGGTCCGACAAGCCACTTTTTGTAAACAGGACGCACGCCAATTTTACTCCCGAAGGGGAGAAGGGTTCCGCCCTGTTCCGTACCAGCGGTTGCACAACCTGCCACCGTGCTCTGCGCGAAGGCACCAACATGGGGCAGACGGCGGATCTCGACGGCGAGGGTTCGCGTCGTAAACTCGAATGGATCTATACCTTCCTGCAGGAACCTGAAAAGACCTATGGGGCATATACCATCGATCATGGCGAGTATCCGAAGGTGGCCTATTACGTCGCCACGATGCCGAAAGAAAACCTGCACGCCATTGCAACCTTCCTTTCCGAGTTGAAGGCCGATCAGGGTTCGGCTGAGGCGCCTGTACCTCCGAAGGGCGATTCACCGTTCATCGATTCGATGGTGAAGACGTGGGCGCCGGAATCATGGAAGGAAAAGTACAAGGACGTGCGCACCGAAGAAAAGGGAAGCACCACAACAACGACAGGAGGTCAGGGGAAATGAGCCAGCCGTGGGAAGAGCATGAGTATGTGAAATACACGCTGTGGTTCGTATTCGCCTGCGTCATCTACAGCATCATCGGCTTTTCGTGGGGCGCCCTGATGGGCGGCATCGCCGATTTCCGCCACTTCGTCGATTACCGGATGCACGGCAATCTGATCGTGCGTGCCCATACCCACATCAACTTGCTGGGTTGGGTGGAGATGGCGATCTTCGCGGCGGTCTATTACATCATTCCGCGGCTGGTGAAGCGCCCGATCTACAGCCTGAAGCTGGTCAAGGTCCATTTCTGGACGCATAACCTCGGTCTGATCGGCATGGTGGTGTTTTTCACGACCGCCGGCGTTGTCGGTGGTATGGCCAGCATGCATATGACTCCGGCGGAGGTCGAGGTGCTGGTGAAGCCATGGCTGGCGACCATGGGTATCTTCGGTTCCCTGGTGTTGTTGGCCAACTGTATCTGGGCCTATAACATTTTCCGTACCTGCTGGGGCTGGAGCAAGGGATAATGCGTATCCTGCTGCTGATGCTGGCACTGTCGCTGGCCGGCTGTGATGCGTCCGATTTTGTCGGTGGCGGTGGCATGTTTTTGCAGGACAAGCCTGCACCATCGGTGAGGACCAAGACCTTGAAGGATGTGGGGGGCGATCTGGCGAAGATTACCAGTTACCGCTATCCCGATCCTCGCATGTATCAGGTTTCGTTCGATAAGGCTTTGCAGGAGCACAAGCCGATTCTTCTGGAGTTTGCAACGCCCGGGCACTGCACGCAGTGCGATCAGCAGTTGCAGCTGCTGAAGGAGATGCTGAATGAGTATCAGGGCAAGGTGCTGTTTCTGCATATGGACCAGTACTACAACCCTGAAGCATACAGTGCTTTCCAGGTACGCGGCGAGCCGTGGACTTTCATTATCGATGCTAAGGGAATTGTTCGCTTCATCTATCCGGGGCGGATTCTGTATCAGGAGCTCAAGCCGGCGCTGGCTCAAATTGTTGGGAAGGCAAACTGATGGCTAAACATTGGAGTGAGGTGCAGTGTCAGCTGCGCCCTGACAAAACGGGTGTGCTCTGGGATATGGTGCTGTATGTGCCGACGGTCGGCTTTCTGCTGCTGTGGGGGCTGAAGCTCTGGTATGCCGGCGGCGAGCAGGCGTGGATCGGTTATGGCCTGATGTTTCTGGGCTTCTTTTTCCTGATGGTCGGCGGTGGGCGCATCATGCGTCGGCTGCTGTTGCTGCCTTCGGCTCCCGTGGCGCTGGATATCAATCGTGAGCGCGTCCGTCTCAGCCTGAAGAACGGCGAGGCCATCGCGCTGGTTAAAGGCATCAAATTCTTTACTGATTATGCCGGCAAATCATTCGGCCTTACAGGAACGGACAATCGTGGCGCAGAACGACAGTTCGTTTTTCATCGTCAGCAATTCGATGAAGCGCTGTACGCAGACGTCATCAAGGCGCTGGAAATCTACAAGTAATTTCGTTTAGATCCTGCGTCTGCGCAGGATATCCCAGGCAAGGAAGGCTATCGCGCCGGCACCGATAAGTGTGATGGCCACAATGGCTATCCATTCGGTGCGTTCGCTGACCATGCCGCCGATGAACATGTGAACCGTATAGCCCAGGATGATCAGGGATGCACAGGCGCTGATACCGTAGATTAATAGCTCTTTCATGAGTGCATTTTGTTCCCCATAAGAGGCAATGCAAGTCCCAAATGATTGATGTTTCAGGGTTATCCACAAACCCCTCATGGGCTTGACATGGGTGGCTATTGGGATAGGTTCCCGGTGGATTAAAAGGGATTCATCTTGAATTCATTGATGAAAGAGAGAGGAGGGCTGAATGAAGAGTTCAATTTGGTTGACCATTGTCGCCGGAATGACGACTGGCATGGGCAACGGCTCGGTGTTTACCGCCGCGTTCCTGCTGGCGGTCGGTCGCGGTCCGTTCAAGGAAGCGGGCATGTGGGGTATGGATCCTTACAGCATCTTCACCTATCAGGGTATTGCTGACTGGATCATGATCACTTTCGGTATCGCGTTTATCATCATTCTGGGATATGCGCTGAAGCAGCATGCAATCATTGAAGGCTTGCAGAAAGAGTAGGAGGGAAGAATGAGTACAATTGCTTCAATTCTGGGCGTATTGCTTGCGTTCTCGAGCATGTGGTTTGCATGGTATCTGCTGATGCCGGGCCAGCATGACGAAACGCACGAAGAATGATTTATCTAGGGGGTCTGTAAGACAATGCTGAAATATTTGTTCGCAAAAGAAGGAGATATCCCGCAGGGCTCTGCGGCGGTGTTCTTCGGTGTGTCGTCCATTGCTTGGTTCATTATCGGAACCGGCATTGGTTCGTTCAATGCAGCCAAGCTGGCCTTCCCGGATTGGTGGCATGGTTTGTATGCTCTGCAGTTTGGCCACATGCGTCAGGTGCACGTGCACGCAGTGATCTTCGGCTGGATTGCCATGGCATTTGCTGCATCCATGATGTACATCACCCCGGCTCTCGGTAATACCAAGCTGTGGTCCGAGAAGCTCGGCATCTGGAACTGCCTGCTGTACAACGTAGGCCTGTGCCTTGCGCTGGCGCTGCTGTGGTCCGGCGTGACCTCGGGTCGTGAGTACTCCGACCATATCTGGCCGATCGACCTGTACATCGCTTTCGTAATGGTGCTGCCGTGGTGCTTGAACATCTGGATGACCATCATCAACCGCCGTACGCAGGGTATCTACACGACCAACTGGTTCTTCGCAGCCTGTATGTTCATGACCGTGATCGTGTTCCTGATCGGCAATATGCCTGAGTGGCTGCACCTGACCGGCCTGAATGAGGCTTACATGACCTGGTGGTTCGCGCACAACATCCTGGGCCTGCTGATTACCCCGGTTGCTGCTGCAATTACCTACTACATCGTACCGAAGATCACCGGTAACCCGCTGTACTCTCACCGCGTGGGTCACCTGCACTTCTGGTCGATCGTGGTCTTCTACTCCACACCGGCTGCTCACCACCTGATGAGCTCGCCGCTGCCGGAGTGGCTGAAGTCCTTCGCTTCGGTGGAAGGCGTGCTGATCCTGGTGCCGGCCATTGCCTACGTGTGCAACATCCTGCTGACCATGCAGGGCAAGTGGCGCATGTTCGTCGAGAACGTCGAAATCAAGTTCACCATCACTGGTGTGCTGTTGGCGATTCCGCTGAATATGCAGGGCGGCTTCCAGCAGACCCGCGCCATCAACTGGTACATCCATGGCACCGGCTGGATCGTGGCACATGCTCACCTGGCGCTGCTGGGCTTCTCGACCTTCGCTGAGGCTGCGGCAGTTTACTACGGCATGCAGGTTCTGCTGCGCCGCAAGCTGTACTCCCTGAGCTTGGCGAACTTCCACTTCTGGACGCTGCTGATCGGCTTCTCGCTCTACTGGGTGTCGATGACGATCGCTGGCCTGATCCAGGGTGCGGCCAAGATCTACGAAGTGCCTTACGTTGACGTGGTGATCGCAGAGCACCCGTACATGATCGTTCGCTGGCTGGGTGGTACCATGGTGTTCCTGGGTAACATCGTCTGGCTGTGGAACATGTACATGACCGCTCGCGCCGGTACTGTCGTGCCTGCCGGCCGTCAGCCTGCTGAACTCGCCTACGAGCGTTAAGGGATCATGGTGGGGGCCGGACCTTTCGTCCGGCCCCGCCTAAAAAAACAATAGGGAGGAAATTCCGTGGCTTTTAGAGAGTATAAAATCGGATGCTACATGTTTGGCATCGCATTGAGCTTCTCAATGTTTGTAACCATCTTCCTGCCTGGCCTGGACATCTCTTCGGTATCTTCGACCGAGGTGGCACTGGACAAGCAGCTGACCTATGGACGGGAGTCGGGTTTCTCGTACGAGGATCCGTTCCTGCAGGGCAAGGGCAAGCCGATCAAGGTGATCCTGAGCAAGGATCCGGAGACTGGCGCAGCCATCGACAAGACGACGGCCTATGTGTTCCCGGCTGGAACGCCGTTTCCGTCGGGTCTGACCCACACCAAGATCCTTGGTACTGAGGTCAAGGCTCTGTCGGAGAGCAAGGGCAAGATCGCCGAGGCCAAGGCGGCAGATGGTGCTGTATTCCTGGTGCAGACCGATGCTAACGACACGCCGTACATCGAGGATGCGACGGCGACCCGCGGCTGGAAGGTCGATGCCGTGCTGAAGGCTGCCGACCAGCAGATCATGGCTGGTTCCGGCAAGACTATGTTCATTCGTGAAGGTTGCTGGTGGTGCCACACCCTGCTGCCCGAGCAGACCCAGGACTGGCAGTCATTCGGTCGCCCGCCGCTGCTCGGTGACTTCAACGGTGAGTCTCCGACCACTTTCGGTTCTGACCGCAAGGCCCCGGACCTCCTGCACGTGGGTTCGCGCAACTCGTCCCGTGAGTGGATGACACTGCACTTCTTCAACCCGCGTCTGGTGCAACCGCACTCGATCATGCCGCGCTACGATTATCTGTGGGGCGACAAGGACGCCAATGGCAAGCCGATCGATCTGAAGGAGTGGGACAAGGAATACCTGGCCTACGCCAGGGGTGAGCGTATCTATCCGCCCGAGGTGCCGAGCTACGCACCGAATTCGGATGCCCGCTACCTGATCGACTTCGTCTTGAATCTGAAATAAGGGAGGGGATAAACAATGGCTTGGATATTTTCACGCCCGCTGATCTCGTTGACAACGGACGACCAGAACCAACAGGCCCGGCATACCTGGGAGCACGAAAGCCTGGGTGGTATCGCGGAGAACAACAATCCGCTGCCGCGTCCGGTGATCGGGCTTCTGCTGCTGACCTTTTTCACTGCAATTGCAATTACCTTCCCGCTCTATGGCCAGCGTCCGACGGCGGCTATCTACGCAGACTATGTTGCGTTGATGGACAGCTCGTCGGTCCAGAAGGTGATGGATGACAAGACCATCAGCCCGGAAAAGGCCGACGAGAAGGCCATGGAGTTGATCGAGGATACCCTGAAGCACTTTGATTCTCCGTACGAGTTTCAGCGTACTCAGCACCCGATCACGATGAACCAGCTGCGCGTCATTGCGCCGCAGATCATCGAGCTGCAGCAGAAGGGTGTAGACCTTGAGGAGTACTCCGTTATCGCGGATCACGTCTACAAGGCCAATTTCGAAGGCAATCTGAAGCCGAATGGCGAGAAAGAGCGCAAGCAGCCGTGGTGGGACAAGGGCTACCATATCGCATTCTGGTGGTTCATCGTCTTCTGTCTGGCGGTCATCATTGCTGTGAAGCGTCTGCCGCACTTCAGCTGGCAGCCTGATCACTCGATTGCACACTAAGGAGGAACAACATGATTGATCTGGATAATCCGCAGTTTGGAGCGCTCCTTGTGATCACTATTGCTCTGGTTGTGCCGCTGGTGTACAGCCTGTGGGTCGACAAGCACAAGAAGGGATCGGAAGATCCGCGCACGGTGAAGTTCTAATCACCGGTTAACGAACGAGCGCCGCCCCCCAGGGGCGGCGCTTTTTGTTTTGTTCAATTGAATGTGTATGATGCACGCCAGCTTTGCTGAGAGGTCAGGATGAACATGCTGAATCGTTTGTTGTTCGCATCCGTTGCTACCATGATTCCACTGCACGTAAGTGCTGCTCCCGCCGTGCAGACGTTTGATCTCGGTGTCGAGAGCATGCGTAGCCAAGGGTACAGCGTGGGCATTTTCATTTTTATGATGATCGCCATTGCCGTATTCGTTGGCATCATCGTCGGATATTTTCGTTCGCAACAGGAAAAGCTGAAACCTGGAGAAAAGGTTCTGTTCGCTCTTATTGCGCTTGGCGTCATGGCAGCATCGGTCTTTGCGGCGGTCCAGTTGCTTGACGGCTTTTTGTTCTAGGCAGACACTTCACTGACTCAGGAGGACGTATGTTTGGTGTTCAGTTGCAGGATGGTTGGACGATTTATATCTGGTTGCTGAGTGGTGCTGCCATTCTGGTGGGTGTTGTGTTCGGTATTCGCTGGGCCGCACGGAATGAGCAGTTCGACGAGGATATCAAGTATCTTGTGTTTGATGAGAACGACCAGGACAAGATGACGCCCGAAGAGTTTGCCAAGGCCCAGGAAGTCAAAAAGAAGCAGATGGAGCGCCGCGATCAGGTTCTGGCCGAGCGCGCCGAAATTCACGAGTAAGAAACCGCTGTGAAAACCGGAGAGCGATGGATTGCGATCGCGATCGCCGGCCTTGTTCTGTTTGCTGTCGGTAAAGCGATATTCAGCGGACACCCGACCAAAAAAGATGAGGAAGTGCCGTTCTACAGCACTGCCGATGAAGCAACGGCGAAGGCTGCCGCTGATCTCTATCGCGGTCTGAGCTGCCGTGACTGCCATGCGATCTGGGGCGTCAAGAACGTCATGCAGTTGGTTCCGGCTCCCAGTCTGGATGGTATCGGCTCATTGCGCGACGAAGCTTGGCTGTATCGATATTTCTCAGCCGAAAATCCACAGACCATTTTGCCGAGCCGGCTCAAAAAGCAGTATCAGCATCCCTCCTATGCCAACCTCCCGGAATCCCAAAGGAAGTTGCTGGCTAGATATTTTGCATCCATGAAGGTCAAGGACTGGTATCTGGAAGAAACTCGCAAGGCCGAGCAGCAAAAGCTGACGGGGGTCGATTCGAAATGAGTGAGAATAAGGAACAGCCAGCTTACGTACCCTCATACAAGACGGAGTTGGCTCGCAACCCATCCTGGGGACCGAAGTGGCTCCGCGGTCTGGTGGCGTTCGCCATCGGTTCAATGCTGATCGATACCGGCCTGACGTTTCTCGGGGTGCGGATCGAATGGTTCATGGGGATCAATGGTTTTGATTTTTCCTGGGTCATGGCGATGACCATATTGCCGGTCATGACCGGGGTGGTGGTCGGCGCCGTCTACGGCTTCGGTGGCAAGTATCTGGCGCACTTCCCGCCACTGGGAGTGCTGGTTTGGGACTATTACGAGAGCGTGACGCATACATTGCCCATGGGGGTGCACCTGTTCCCCTGGCCGCTCTGGGGATTCTTCGTTATTTTGCAAATGGAATTTTGTGCGGTCGGTGGGGTAGCAGGCGAGCTGTTTATACGCCGATATTACGGTTGGGATCAGGGTAGCCCCATGGTAGCCGATGCCGAGCCACTTCCTGAGGATGACACCGAGCAAGAGGATAATGCCGTAGTCAAATGAAACGACCAGAGCTGTCCCCCAGGGAAAGAAAACGGCGCAAGCAACTTTTGACCGCTACACTGATCACCTGCATTGCCGCAGCCATGATCGGCGGATCATTGCATGTGATGGATCTTGGTATATTGCGACTGCACGAGATGCGGGCCAAGGCCAGTTACGATCCAGCTGATATGCAGCAACACATCCGTGCTGCCGGTGAAGAGATCTATGTGCAGGAGAAGCATGAAGAGGCTGCCAATCCGTTGCCGATTTATACGCCGGAGGAAGTGAAGGCGCTGCTGACGCCTGCGCAGTGGAAGGAAGTCGGATCCATGGTCGAAATCCCGGCAGGCGTTTTCACCATGGGCACGAATTCGCCACAGGCCAATGATGAAAACAAGCCGGAACATCAGGTACGTCTCCACGCATACCGCATCGACAAATATCCGGTCACCCAAGCGCAATATGCACAGTTCGTTGCCGAGAAGCGCTACAGGCCACCGCTGAACTGGGAGGGTGGAAAGATTCCTCCCGGGCTCAATATGCATCCGGTAACCATGGTCTCCTGGTACAATGCCCAAGATTACTGTGCCTGGGCAGGCAAGCGTCTGCCGTCGGAAGCCGAATGGGAGAAGGCTGCCCGCGGTACCGATGCTCGCCGCTGGCCATGGGGTAATGGCATGAAGCCGGAAAACCTCAATACCTATTACCAGGTTGGCCATACGACACCGGTGGACCACTATCCGGCAGGAGCCAGTCCTTATGGTGTCATAGACATGGCTGGCAATGTGCAGGAGTGGGTCGCGGATGTGCTGGCACCGTACCCTGGTTCGAGTGTTCCGGGTACGGTATTTGAGGCGAAGGTTGTAGACCCCCATTACAAGAAAGGTGCGGCCGAACTGGAAAAAGAGCAGTACCGTGTCATGCGCGGCGGCTCATGGAAGGGGGACCCCTTCTCGACCACGACTTACCACCGTAATTATTCGCTACCCAATTACGCTTCGGACTTCTTCGGGTTCCGTTGCGCAGAGGATGTTCCTGCAGGAAAGAGGAAATGATCATGAAGCAAATATTCAATGTGATGGCAATCGGTATCCTGTTTCTGGCCGGCGCTTCGAACGCCTGGGCGGTCGACAGCTACCGTTATCTCCACGTCACCATTGATACGCCATGGACAATTTTTGTGTTCCTGTTCTTTCTTGTTTTTGCACCGATGATCCTTGCCGTCGTCCTGTACTGGCGGCATGCCTGGACGCGCGGCAAGGAAGAAGATGATAAGGAGGAGGCCACCGATGCGTAAGCTCTGGCTGGCCAGCCTGTTTCTACTGACGCTGATTGTCCCGGCAGGTGCCCATTCGGTTGCTGTGGCGGCTGGCCCCAGCGAAGGGGCTTCGTCGGAAATGATCATGCAGCAGTTTGCCGGAGACGACGAAGAGAGCCCTGAGCGCAAAATCACGACCAAACGCAAGCATCAGGTTCTGGCTATCATGGGCATCGCATTGCTGGTCTTGCTGGTGATTACCGGAACGCTCGGGGTGGCCATGGTGGCTTTCGGCAAAAATGTCTTCGTTCCGCATATGATCTTTGCCGGTCTGAGTCTGACGCTGGCTATTGCCCATGCCGCCACATCGATCGCCTGGTTCTGGCCATATTGACGCCGTCACCGCGCTAATTTTTCCTTTCCTGATATCCGCTGATTCCGTGAACCGCCGGTTGCCAGTCATTCTGTTATCCCTGTACGTCGGGACAGGGGTGACCGCACTGGCCTATGAAGTGCTCTGGACCCGCATGCTGTCGCTGCTGTTCGGCATCAGCATATTCGGTGTCGTATTCACGGTTACCGCGTTCATGATCGGTCTCGGTGCCGGAAGTCTGCTGGGTGCGCACCGCAAACTATCCGCTTCACGGGCGATGTCCTGGCTGGCGTTGCTCGAGGCCGGTATCGCTGTCTACGCGGTGTTGATGCCGGTGTATATGCCCTGGCTCGACCAATGGCTGGTCTTCGCGGTCGGCGGAACCGGATTATTTGCCTGGTATACTGCAGAAGGGTTGGCGGTTTCATTGGTGCTGATGCTGCCGGCTACGGCTATGGGCATGGCCTTTCCGTTCGCTCTCAGGGCAGCCAAACCACTGCACCTCAAGCTGGGTTCCATGTATGGCGCCAATGCGCTTGGCGGTGCCTTTGGTGCTGCGTTACCGTTGCTGCTGTTGCCGTGGCTGGGATGGAAGATGTCGGTATGGCTGGTCGCGGGGTTCGGCGGATTTCTTGCCTGCCTGGCCTACTGGCTTGCCAGGCATCTTTCCCGCGTGGTGGAAGATGAAATAGAAGGCAATGGCAGGCGACCGCTACTGGTCGATATGCTGGCCTATGCCGGGGTGGGGGCTGCGGCACTGATCCTCGAGATGGTGTGGACCCGCATGTACGGCATGGTGCTGTTGCGCACCGAATATGTGCTGGCCGTTCTGCTGCTCGTCTATCTGCTGGGTATCGGTCTGGGCAGTGCGTTCGCCCGTCATCTGCAAGGTGCCATCTGGTATGCCGTGTTGCCGCTGGGTGCCTCGTTGCTTGCCGTGGCCGGAATCTATGCGTTGCCGTCCATCAGTCGCTGGGCCAATTCGACGGATTTTTCGTCGCTGGCTGCGGCCATGTTCGCTGAAGGCGCGGTTGTCGCCGTGATCACCTTTCCGGTCACGCTGGCGCTTGGTGCGTGGCTGCCATTGCTTGTCCGCCGATCCGAATCCGAGCACGAAGCGGGAGGCTGGTGGTACGGTGCCAACAGCCTGGGGGCGGCCGTAGGCGCCGTGTTGGCGGGTTTTGTACTGCTGCCATCCCTGGGTGCGGCCGGTGCTCTTTGCTTGGCGGCCGTGCTGTTGCTGGTTTGCGGCATGCGCTGGGTTACGGAACGGCGTTACTGGCTGGCGCTGCCGATACTGTTGGCCATTGCCTGGCCGGTGCGGCAGCTGCCGGCCGTTTCCACGCTGTTGCCGTCCCTGCAGGATTCAACCGGCCTGTCGATCTACGAGGATGCTGTTGCCCTGACGCATGTCGTGGAGCAACACAGTGGCCAGCGCCTGTTGTTGTCGGATCTGCAGCGTATGGATGCCTCTACCGAACCGACTGCAGTGACGGTGCAGAAGAACCAGGCGCGGTTGCCGCTGCTGCTGCAGGATGGTCCGAAAAAGGTGCTGTTCCTGGGGCTAGGTACGGGCATCACCGCGGCCGGTGCGTTGCCTTTCCCCGACTTGCAAATGACGGCGGTGGAGTTGTCCCGCGGTGCCATCCGGGCGGCGGAAACATCCTTTGCCTCCTGCAACGATGGCGTGACCGGGAAGATGCGTATCCTGCACGACGATGCGCGGCGCTTTCTCAGGGCGGACCGGCAGCATTACGACGTGATCATCGGCGATCTGTTTCATCCGGATATGGCCGGCCGTGCCAATCTGTTGTCGTTGCAGCAGTTCCGGAGAGTCCGCGAGCGTTTGAGCGGGCATGGGGTTTTCGTCCAGTGGCTGGCTCTTAACCAGTTCGATGTGCCTTCGCTGAAGGTGGTGATGCAGACCTTCCGGAATGTATTCGGGCATGGAGTGGTGTTCATCGACGGTTACCGCATGGCGCTGGTGGGTGTGAAGGACGGACAGGTGTCGGCATTGCCGGCTCTGCGACAGTGGGCAAGCCTGTCGGATACGGCGCATCGGCAGGTGACTGGAGGCGAAGGCCTGTGGACCTGGCTCGGCCGTTACTGGGGAGAGATTCCCGATTTTCATGCCGCCGTGCAGGATGAGTGGGCGCCGGTCATCGAGTATACCCTTCCCAGGGTGAGGTATGCCGGAGGCGTCGATATCCAGCAGACTTGGGAATGGTTGCTGGGCTGGCGAGCGAGTGCGGAAGCCGCAGCAGGTCAACTCGCGATTCCGATGGCGGACAGGGAGACTTTCGAGCGGGCCTGGGTTGCAACGAGTCTGGATGTGCGGCTCTGGCAGTCGGAGATCGCCGGCGACGAACAGCAGGCTATATACTGGGCCCGCATGGCGAATCATGCCAACCCGGCTGACAGATGGCCGGCGTTTGCACTCGCCGACCGGATGTATGAAAGCCTGCAGCATGGCCTGCCCGATGGGATCAGCAGGCAGGAAGCGCTACGGCGAATCCTCGAACTGCGGCCTGATCACGAGGGCGCCATCACTTCGATGTTGCGACTGGCCATGGCAAACGGCAATGCTGCAGACATCGAAAAATGGCGCAGTCGGCTGCAGCAGGTCAGTCCGCTGGCCCGAATCCTGCGACAGGAGTAACATGAGCTGATGGCAGCCAATGAAGCATTGAAGCAGATTCCGGTTGCGGTCGAACATGTGCCGGGTGCACAGAAGCTGCATCCGCTACGCAGGGCATCACAATACCTGACGCTGCTGATCCTCGTGCTGATCCCGACCACTGGATTGTTCCGCATCGATCCGGTCGACGGCGCATTCGTGCTGCTCGATCATCAGGTCTGGTTCTCCGACATCTTCCTCGTGCTCGGCTTCTGGATCTTCGTCGCCAGCCTGCTGGTCATGATGTATTCGCTGGTGGGCGCCGTCTTCTGCGGCTGGATGTGTCCGCAAAATACGGTTTCCGAATGGGCAAACGACCTGACCCGCAAGTTGCTCGGACGCCGGGCCAAGATGATGGATATGAGCGGCAAGAAGATGCAGGTCGCAGCCAGGCGTGGATCGATGCTGAACTACGTCATTCTGGGCGCCGCCATTCTGGCTGCCTCGATGTTCTATGCCCTCATCCCCTTGCTCTATTTCTATCCGCCGGACGTAATCTGGTCGTTCCTGACCTTCCACGAGGACGCGCGGCTTGCTGCTTCACTGCACTGGATCTATTTCGTCTGTGTGGCGGTGATGGTGCTGGATATCGCCGTAATCCGACACCTGATGTGCAAGTACATGTGCATCTACCGGGTCTGGCAGCACTCCTTCAAGACGCGCGATACCCTGCATGTTGCCTATGACACCAGCCGCACCGATCACTGCGTGACCTGCCGCTACTGCGTGGACGCCTGTTTCCTCGATATCGATCCGCGCCAGACCGAGGTGTTCGACAGCTGCGTGAACTGCGGCGAGTGCATCAGCGCCTGCGACGAGTTGCATGCAAAAAGCAAAAAACTTTCCGGCCCCGGCCTGTTGCGCTTCGTGATCGGCGACGAACAGAAGGGCGCTTATCGCGGTGCGATCGGTTCGTTCTTTTCCCGCGCGAAAGCGGCGACCATGTTCACGCTGCTCGGCGCCTCCCTGTTCGTAGCCGGCTTGATGAGTTATGCACCGGCCTGGTTTACCGTTTACCGGGGCGAAAGCTGGCAGGGCGATCAGGTGCTCGAGTACCGGGTCAATATCGCCAACAAGGTTTACCGACCGGTAGATATGCACATCAAGGTCGAAGGGCTGGCTGCCGATGCCTATACATTGGCAGCATCGAAGGTGCATTTTGACAGTGTGGGTCGCAAGGATATCGTTCTGCGACTGAGTCCGTCGCTGCCGAAGGGAATATACCGGTTCAAGGTGCGAGTGGATTCCGCATCCGGCTGGTCTGATGAATTTGAGGTGCACCATTTCGCACCGGGAGCCAAGCATGCCTGAAGAAGACGACAAGAAGCTCGATGCAGTGAAAACCGAGTGGGGCAAGCTATCCGATGATCATTTCGGATACGCCTCCGAGAAAGAACGGCTTGAAAAACGCGGCATGGAAGACTGGGAACTGGTCGAGAAAATTCCGCAGTCCCAGAAACGCGTTCCGAAGTGGTTCATCGCAGTCATCGTGATGGTTATGCTGGTGGCCTTCGGCCTGACGCTGCCGTTCTGGGGAGATCGCCCGGACAATCCGCGGCCGTGGTTTACCTGGGGCACCGTGGCGGCCGTGGTTTATTTCGGCATCGCTGCGGGATTTATCTATTTTATGGTCAATCTTTATGGTTCGGATTCGGCAGGCCGGCTGGACAATGATCCCGACCGTGAAGACGAAGATGATGTGGATATGCCCAAATGAGGGCGCTCTGGCTGGTATTGCTGGGTCTGGCGGCCTGCAGTAATGCCCCGGTGGTGACGGAAAGCTATCCGGATATGCAGACGCAGGAGTTCCATGTCTACGCAGAGAATTGTTCGGTCTGCCATGCCCCTCCGCAACCGACTGCACACACGGCCGGGGAGTGGCCGGCGGTCATCGCCCGCATGCAGAACAAGCGCATTCAGCGGGGGCTGGGACCCATCATGTCAGGTGATATGGTCAAGGTTCGGGATTACCTGATCTTGCATGCCAAGAAGGAAGGCGCGTGATGTCTCGCGTTGTGATGCTGTGCGTGACGATTGCCCTTGCCGCCTGTTCGGGGGGGGACGCATGGGATCCGCCACTGCAGCACTGGCAGGACATGAGTGTGCGGATCGAAACCCGTCCGTCACCGGTACGTGAGGGAATGAACGAGTTCCTGGTTATCGCCGGTCGTCAGCAGCGCGGCTTCACATCGGACCTGGTCGTTCATATCCGCACGGAGAATTCCGACTGGAAACAGGCGATCCCGGATGGCGCTCTCGGTGTTTATCGTCGTGCCTTGCCAGTTCTCGATGCCAAGCATGATCACCTCTATGTGCGGCTCGAACGCAACGGCCAGCGCGGCGAATTGATGTTTGCGCTTTCCCCGGCAGGCTTGAAATGAGAAGGGCCTTGTGGCTGGGCCTGGCGCTGCTCTGTTTTCAGCCGGCGGCCTACGCAGCCGATGCCGCCCGTGGAAAACTGATTGCCGAGGTGCGTTGCACACCCTGCCATCATCTGGACAGCACGACCTTCCAGGTTGGCCCTGGTCTTTTGGATATTTATGGCAAGAAGCCGACGATCTCCGGCGTGCCGTTCAGGCACTGGGATGCCGAGGCGCTCGATGCCTGGCTGGCAAATCCCCGTGGCATCAAGCCGAATACCAAAATGAGCATTCCGCGCATCAGCAAGACCGATCGCGCTGATCTGATCGCTTTCTTCAAGAGTCAGTCGGCCCGCAACTGATTGCGGCGGGCAAGCCTTTTTTCCAGTTTCGGGCTGCGGATCCAGTGGCGCAGAAGCATGAGCTGCATGCCACCGCGCTCTTCCTGACAACGGGGGCATGTCAGGTAACAGAGGAACAGTTGCTTCGGCATCTTGCCTTCATCGAGCAGGCTCGACTGCATGTTCCGCACCTCAAGCCGGATGCCGCCGACATCGCCGCGGAACAGGCGGGCACGCAGGTGAAACGGATTGGGCAGGCGGTAAACGTTGCGTGCCGGCGAGCTTTCCTCGGAAAGCGGGCAGAGGATACGGCCGCGGAACATGGACGATTCGCTAAGCACGAATCCCGGCCAGCGTTCGGTCAGGCCAAGTCGTTCGATATCCTTGTGCTGATTGTCGAGGCATGCCTCGAATCCGATCGGCATATGCAGGAACATCGGCACGCGTTGCTCATGCACAAGGGCGGTTCCAAGGTCGATATCCTTGCCATCCCATTCGGCCGGGAATTCGGTCGGGCAGCCGCATTCAAGACGCATGCATTACTTCCGGTGGTCGGCCTTGTAGATGTCCTTCAGTGTCAGGATGACATTGGCAAGGTAAAACCAGAAACCAACTGCCAGGATGGTTGCTGCAACCGAAATGACCGGACCATAGTAATGATGGATGGAAGGCACGACCGTCGGGTCGGAGAGCCAGTAGTGGCCTTCGACGATGCCGAAGATCATCAGCGCCGTGTAAAAACTGCTGACTCCGATCGTCGTCCACCAGAAGGAGTGCTCGGCCATCTTGTGGGAGTGGATCGGTTTGCCGGTGATCTTCGGCAGCATGTAGTAGGTTACCGCCATGCCGAGGATGGTGACACCACCCACCAGGTTGATATGCGCGTGGGCCAGCGGGTCGATCATGTGGCCGGGGCCGCCGTACGGGCTGCCGATGGAATCGAGCCAAGCGCGGATCGCAGGAATGACCTGCAGCAGACCATGGACGGTGCCAATAAAAAACGACAGCACGGACATGATCAGAAATTTGACAAGATAACGGTGTTCGCTGGGAGCAGATTGTGACATGGCAAGGCAGGATAGCGGCGCAGCATGGGGTTGCAAGTCCAATGCGTGCCAATCCCTTCTCCCGGGGTTAATATGCCCGCCATGCCGCTTTCCGTTGTGCTCGTGCTGGTTAGCTTTGCCGTGATGGCTTTTGCGTGGGGGGTTCGTAAAAATCACCCGCTGCATATCGGCATGATGAGTTCGGTCATGGTATTCGACCTGTTTTTTCCTGTCTGGCTCTACATGACCCACGAATGGGTGAAGCGGCTCATCGATCAGGGCGAACTGTTTTCATTCCTGATCTGGGCACACCTGTTTCTGGATCTGACTCTTTACGCTCTCTACGTACTCCAGATCCAGGCCGGCAAGCAAATCCTTGCGGGTGATCCGGCCGGACGACATAATCACCGAGTCCAGAGTAAGGGCATTCTGGTGGTGCGGACGCTGGTATTTATCACGGGTGCCATGTTGATTGCTCCTGAATAGGGCACGGGGGGCATTTTTGGACTTGCCTTTTGTTTGCAGTGGTGCAGGATGCCCGTAACTAAACTAGGGAGGTTAGTAGATGCTTGCTCATTTTATCGAGTCCTCGGTCATGTTTCAGAATGGCACTGTATTTTTGATGTATGGTATCATTGCACTGACGGCGGGGATCATCGCAGTGATTATGTTCGTCTCCGGTTCCCGGAAGCACGGCAATAAGTAAGTTCTGTTAATTAATCGAGGAGGGAAATAGATGAAACGTGTGATTGGTGCTATGGGCGCACTTGCGCTTGTTGCCTTCTGCAGCGCGCCTGCCCAGGCTGCTACCGAAGGGGTTGGTGACGTCGATAAGGGACGCGTGATTTTCCAGGAAGGCAAGGGCGATGCTCCGGCATGCGCGAACTGCCATGGTGCAGACGGTTTGGGTAGCGATGATATGGGTACGCCGCGTCTCGCCTACCAGGTGGATACTTATGTTCTGAAGCAGTTGACGGATTTTGCGACCGACAAGCGCTTCGATAATACCATGCAGCAGATGAACGATATCGCCAAGGCGTTGTCTCCCGAGGATCGTAAGGACGTGGCTGCGTATGTGAATTCGCTGAAGACCCCGTTCATGGGCTCCGATCTGGATCAGCTGCGCCAGAGTGGCGCATCCGTTGGTCAGCCGTATCTCGGCCAGGTTATCGCTGAAGTCGGTCTGCCGGATCATGGTGTGCCGGCTTGCCAGAGTTGCCATGACTTCCACGGTCGCAGTGCCGGCCGTATGTACCCGGCTGTAGGTGGCCAGCGCTACACCTATCTGAAGCATGAGCTGGAGGCTTTCCGCCTCGGTCAAACGACGGCATCCGCCAAGGATCCGCAGGCTCGTGACAACGATTTCGGTGGTCAGATGCGTGCAGTTGCATCTCACATGACCGATGAGGATATCGCCAACGTGGCGGCATTCCTCACGGGCGCCAAGCCGGTAACGCCGGGTAACCCGCGCGCTCCGATGCGTCAGTAATCGTCCGATCTCGGACTTAAGGCGGGGGCGAAAGCCCCCGCCTTTTTATTTGCATGTCTTTCGCTAGATTGGCACTGATTCGTACGCCTTGGGTGGGGGTAACTGCATGTCGATTTGTCTGAATTGTGGTGTCGACTTCGAGGGGGAGGTCGGCCTATGCGCCGCCTGCAAGAAGCAGGAGGCATTGCAGCGGGCGAAGGGTGTCTGGAAGAAACAGATCAGGTTCTATTCGGCAATGATGCTTGTCGGTATCGTCATTCTGGGGTTCGCCATTTTCCGGATTCATGGAACACATGACGATCTTTCCAGAGAAATGTATCTCGTCAGTTCCCTCGGCGGGCTGTTCCTCCTCGGCGGGCTGTTCGGCTTGTCATTGGCGATGTTCTTTCATTTGTGGCATGGCGGACATCGTCAGTAACGTCGTTGCCATCGGATTCCGCCGTCTGATTCGAGCGCTCCCAGAAACTCGATAATCCTAATGGCTGAATGCCTGCATTCGAAGTGCCACAGTAATAACCAAACCAGAGAAAAGCAGGGTGCCTAACTGTCAGTTTGCGACTGACAGGCTGGTCGTAACCATTCGTATTACATCAGCCGTAAGGGCATCGATCGCGACACAGTGTTCAGCGATTCAATTCCCTGGTTTTATCGGCATGGAGCCGGCCTTACGGGGATGAATAGGGGCCGATCGATCTCGATCGTGCGCCCCTTCATTTGTCTCGAATGCGTCAGTGCTGCTTGGATGTTTCTGCGGCTGGTTGCCGCACCTTGAGGACAACGCCGCCGGGAAGCAGGGCGATAGTCTCAAGCTGATGGCTGAGGGCAGCAGCATTGAGAGCCAACTCATGCAGCTCAGGTTTCTGGGGATCGAAGGCCAGATGCGTCAGGCCGTGAATCTTCTTTTGGAACGTCTCCACATCCTTGGCTGCAGGGGGAAGCGGTAGAACATCGCGGCGTGTCGCCAGAAGCGTGCGTGCCGGCCATTGGCTGGCAGCAATAAACGGCACCTTGGTATCCTGCGCTTCCTGTGCCAGTACGGCGATCACCGTGTCAGTATCGTTCTTCAGCTGGTGGATGTTGACCTGCCGGTAGTCACGCAGGGTCGTCATAGAGACCGTTGCAAGCACCATGACGCCGATCAGCACCATGCCGCGCTGTCCGACCATGCCTTGCCAGCCGTAGCGGCGGTTGAAACGTATCAGTTGCGGGATTCCGAGATAGAGCAGCGAAGCATACGCGATCATTGCCCATGTCGGATCGGCATGCAGCAGCCCGATGACTGATGCCACGATTAGCAGGAGGGTCATCGGGTCCGCCGTTTTGTTCCAAATCTGAAGTGCGAACACGATAGCCAGCAGGGTGATCAGGATCAGACCAATGCCCCAATGGCCGGCAGAATGGATCAGGTTGGGCCCGAGCAGAACGTTCTCGAACAGTGCCAGTGGATTGGATGCGGCCGCTTCCATACCATTCCAGCCCCAGCGTAGCATTACCATTAGCGCTGTGGCCAGGATAACGCCGATCAGAAGGTTGCGGCCTTTACCGGCAGACAGCAACTCACGTCTCCAGAGCCAAGCCAGCACGATCGGGACGGCAAATCCCATCGGGTGCATACTGACGGTAAATGCGGTCATGAGGATGAGCAGGAAAAACCACCCGGAGATGGTGCTTTCGGAAGAACGGTAAGCCTCGGCAAGCAGATGAACGAGTACGAATCCCCACAGCATGTAAATACCACTGCCGATGGCGTCGGCCTGCATCAGGGCGATCGGGCTGATGAGCAGTAGCACGGTCGAGATCATGGCGGCTTCGTCGCCGAACTTTTTTTCGCTCCAGCGGTAGAGCAGCAGGCCGGTACCGAATAGCGTCAACATGCTGAATACTTTTGCGGCTACAAGGTTGCCGGCCCAGTGGAGGTCGAGAATGATGAACAGGATCGCTCGCAGGTCCGGTGCGCCATAGAGAGCAATCGGGCTGGCGATCTGATGGATAATCGACCAGTTCAGCAGCAATGCGCGTGCCGCATCCTCTTCAATGCCGAAGTTGTCATAGCGGAACAGCGCCATGTATATCCAAGCCAGAATACACAGGCCTGCCAGCCCCAGATAACGGGGGGAGAGTGCTTGTTTCAGAAATTGCTGCATGATTGTTCCCAGCTCATCGAAATTGATGGCTGGATTGTAGCGGTTGCGGTGGTCGGGGCAATGTCAGGCTGATACGGGTTGTTTGCCTTGTGGATCGGTGAGGCTGGAGAGCAGATTGGCATCGAGGATCTGGATCATGGCCTGCGGCTGCCCCAGGGCATCGGCGATGGTGTACTGGTCGAGGACGTCGACGAAAGCTTTTCGTGCCTGGTAAAGCACGCGTTTCAGGGCGCACGCCGAAATGATCGGGCAGGTGTTGATTTCGCGGTCGAAGCATTCCAGCAGGTTCATATGCGGTTCGGTTTTGCGGACAACGGCACCGATGTTGATCTGGTCGGGCGGGAATGCCAGCCGCATGCCGCCGGATTTGCCGCGCGTTGTCTGGATCCAGCCTTCCTGCGCCAGATTGTGAACCACCTTGACCAGATGATTCCGTGAGACGCCGTAGGCATCGGCAATTTCAGAGATGGTTACACGCTTTTCCGGATGCAGCCCGAGATAGAGCAGCACTCGCAACGAGTAGTCCGTATAGATCGTCAATTGCATTTGTAAAAGATATATCCTGTTGACATGTTTTGTCTAGGCTGTTTAAAGTTGCATTCAACATGCAACTTATGCGGGCATGTGTGAAGCAAAACGAAGGAGGGATCTATATGAGTACAGTCTATGAACAGCTCGGTGGCGAAGCCGCCATCAATGCCGCCGTCGATGTTTTCTATCGCCGGGTATTGGCCGACGCCTATATCAACCGTTTCTTCCAGGGTGTTGATATGACGCGCCAGGCCGCCAAGCAGAAGGCATTCCTGACGATGGTGACCGGCGGTCCGAACAACTATACCGGCAAGGACATGCGCGAAGGGCATAAGCACCTGGTCAAGATGGGGCTGAACGATTCGCATTTCGACCACGTCTTGGCGCACCTGCGTTCCACCCTGGCCGAACTTGGTGTGGGTCAGAACCTGATCGATACGGTGATCAGCGTCGCCGAAAGCACCCGCAACGACGTACTGGATCGCTAAGCCATGCATTTCGAGACATTCATTCCGGTATTCATCATGTTCGTCGTGCTCGGCCTTATTCTGCCGATTGCGTTGTCGGAATTGGCCGACCGCAGCCGTACGCAGAGTTCGGGCGCAGGGGCACCAGCTGCAGCGGCAAACACATTGTATGATCAGCTGGGCGGCAGCGCTGCTGTCAATGCCGCTGTGGATGTGTTCTATCGCAAGGTGCTGGGCGATCCCTATGTCGTGCGCTTTTTCGAGGGCGTCGACATGGCCAAGCAAGCGGCCAAGCAGAAGGCATTCCTGACCATGGCCTTTGGCGGACCGCATAACTACACCGGCAAGGATATGCGCGAGGGTCACAGGCATCTGGTCAAGATGGGCATGAACGACTCCCATTTTGATCATATTCTGGTGCACCTGCGTTCCACGCTGGCCGAGTTGGGTGTCGGAGACAACCTGATCCAGCAGGTCGTGGCCATTGCCGAAAGCACGCGCGAGGACGTGCTCGACCGATAGGACAATAGAGGAGAGTCCCGTGCCGACGATTACTTTTGAAGGAAGGGGATACGATTGCCGTGACGGTGAGAGTGTTCTCGACAGTATGACTCGGCACGGGGTGCTTCTGCCATCGTCATGCAGGGCCGGGGCGTGCCAGACCTGCATGATCAGAGCCCTGAAAGGGAATCCCACGCCGGAATCGCAGTCCGGCCTGAAGGATACCCTGAAGGCCCAGAACTACTTCCTGGCCTGCCTGTGCAGGCCTGCCAACGATCTGGAAATTGGTCTGGCGGCCGTATCGCCACGTTACGAGACCAGAATCGTTGAGCGTGACCTGCTCCAGGAAAGCGTGATCCGTCTGCGTATGGAGATACCGGAAGGCTTTTCCTATCAAGCAGGTCAGTTTATCAACCTGATTCGTCCAAGCGATGAGCTGATACGAAGCTATTCGCTGGCCAGTACACCGGAAGAGCCGTTCCTCGAACTTCATATCCGCAGGGTTCCTGAGGGTCAGATGAGCAATTGGGTTTTTGATCATCTGCAGGCAGGCGATGAAGTGCACTTCTATGGGCCGTCCGGCGACTGCTTCTATCTACCTGGCAATGCCGAACAACCACTGCTACTGGCCGGTACCGGTACCGGTCTTGCTCCGTTGTTCGGAATCATGAAAGAGGCGCTGGCACGGGGGCATACAGGTCCGATCCATCTGTTTCATGCAAGCCTTGCTGCATCCGGATTGTATTTGATGGATGAGTTGCGCAACTGGGCGCGCCAGCATACGAATCTGCATTATTTGCCGTGTGTATTGCATGGCGATATCCCGGAAGGCGGCCTGCAGGGGAATGTTGCGGAACTGCCTGCAAAACATCTTGGTAGCCTCACCGGTTACCGGATTTACCTGTGCGGAGATCCCCCGATTGTCGATGCGCTCCGGCAGAAATGCTTCCTGGCCGGTGCATCAATATTGAACATCCACGCCGATCCGTTCGTGTTTTCGCCAAGTGCTGCATAGCTGGCCGGCAGCGCTTGCATGCGCAGGTCGCAGTCGATACTATCCCGCAATCACGCTTTGGGAGGCTGGAAATGCATTTGGAAACCTTCATACCGGTATTTATCTTCTTTGTCGTGTTCGGCCTCGTTCTGCCGATCGCTCTGTCCGAGCTCGCTGACAAGGCCCGCACGAACAGGTAAGCTGTTGCTTCAGGATCGAGCCCGGCCGGGTAACCTGCCGGGCTTTTTTTTTGGGTCATCATTGAGGTAATCTCAGCCAATGGCAGGAATCGTTCGTCAGCAGGCAGTTGATCAGCGTGGCTTGAAGACGCTCGTGCTGTGGATGACGTGGGCCATCTCGTCTGCGGCGGTTTTTGCCCTGCTCTATCGTCAGGCGGGCGCGCTGAACTTTGTGCTGCATGATTCGACGCGCATCACCTGGATCATTATCGGCATGTTTGCGCTTGGCGTGCTGGTCAGCTTCGTGCAGGTCGGAATGCTGACGGCCGAATGGTTTCGCGCCTACCGGATGGAAGTGGTGATCCGGTCCGGCGGGCTGAAAGCCGTCAAGCCACGCCGTAGCAGCCGTATCGTCGATCGCTTTCTCGCGTCGGTGCAGACCATTCTCGATCGCAACGGGCGTCTGGATGTCGAAGGACTGGTGGATGTCGAATTCGCAGCCCAGCACCGGACGAGTCAGTTTGTCGGGTTGCTCGGCAATCTGCTGATCACGCTCGGCCTGATCGGTACGGTGATGGGCATGACGCTGATCATGATCGGGCTGAACAGCGCGCTCAACTCCCTGGGTGAAAACGAACAATTGATGTTGCAGGGGCTGAAGAATGCCATGTCAGGCATGGGAGTCGCCTTTTATACGACGCTGCTCGGCTCGATTCTGGGGGGGGTGTTGCTGCGCGTCTTTTCCTGGATCACCGATTCGTCGGTGGAAGGACTGCAGGATCTGATGCTGCGCGTCTGTCTCGTGCATGCCTCGGCAGATATGGTTCCCAGCACTGACCGTGAGATTCGTCTGCTGGATGCCGATTTTGCCCAGCTGCATGCACGCATCGACCTTGTACGCCAGGCCTTCGAGGCGAGCCGCAGCGAAATGCAGGCGATCGGGGGCGAGATGCGTCGCATGCACGAGATTCTCAAGGAGGCGGCGGCAGACGACTCGATGCGCCAGCTTGCGGTCCAGCATGCACGCTATGCCTACAAGCTTCACCGTCACGGACTGATCGCAAGGCTGCTGGGCCGCCGATCTTCGGCGGACTGACCGGAGTCGGCATGCGGGCGCGTCGCCACCCGGGTCACGACAGTATCTACGAGATTTTTTCGGATATGGCGTTGCTGATGCTGGCAGCCTTTATCTTCCTGTTCGCCCTGATCCTGATTACCTCGCAATGGCAGGGCAGCCGTTCGCAGGATACGACCGAGGTGGTCAAGCAGCTGAAAAAAGAACTGGCGGAAGCCGAAGCCCGCAACGCCCAGTTGCAGGAAGATCTCGCCACCATGGCGGGCAGCGATGTCCAGAAACAGATCGAGAGGGTGCTGGAAAGTGCGGGGTTGGCCACCGGCAAGGGCAAGCATGATTTCGATCTGTTTGTCGATGGGCTACGCAATCTGCCGGGCAAGGATATCCATCTCGTGGTTGATGCGACGGGCTCGATGCATGGTGTGACGACGTTCCTCATCCCGGTGCTGCGTGTCATCGTGCTGCGCTCCGGCAAGCGGTTGGCGGCTGTCAGCTGGTACGCCGACGGGCAGACGGGAACCTATACCGGTGGTATGGGGGAGGTGCTCGACAAACTGATGCAGAAAGCCCCGTTTGTCGGGACGGACGAAACGATTGGCAAGACATTCCGCGATATCACCGAACATGCGCCGATCCCGGGGGCTTACATGCTGATCGGTGATGAGCCGCCGACCGATACGGTAGCATATCATTCGATTCGGGCGCCTGTTTTTACGTTGCCGCTCGGCATCGATAACGATTCGCGAACCAAGGTGGCGTTCAAAACCATCGCCGAACAGACCGGCGGCCGCATGCTGCAGCTGAAGTTCCACTAAGGTCCGGTAATTGCCGGACTTGTTGCCGGAAGTTACTGGAAGGCTTCCAGCAGGGTTTCCAGTGCCCGCACATCGACACGCATTCTGCCGCGGCCGCTAGATGGCTCGAGAATACCCTCTTTCTTAAGTGCGCTGATGGCGCGTGAGATCGTTTCACGGCTGGTCGACAGCTGGTCGGCCAGCAGCTGGTGAGTGGGCAGGACGGTTGAAAACCAGCCGTTCTTTTCGTTCTGGCCGAAACGCTGGCAGTGGTCGGCAAGATGGGCATACAGACGGTGCGGTACGTCCATGCTGCTGATGCGTTCCAGTGCCTGGCTGGTACGCCGCAGGCGGCTAACCACCTCGCCGAGAAGTTTGACGGTCATTGCCGGTTTCTGGAGCAGCAGCTGGCCGAAGTCGCGCCGGCGAATCTGCAGCAGTTTCGCATCCTCCATGGTGGTGACGGTTGCCGAGCGGGGGCGCATGTCGAGCAGGGACATTTCGCCGAAAAAGGCCCCCTTGTTGAGGATCGACAGCACGATCTCGCGTCCGTCCGTGGTGTAGGAGGAAATCTTCACACTGCCTTCGAGGATTACATACAGTGCTTCGCCGGGCTCGCCTTCCTGCACGACGATCTTTTTCTTTGGTACGTCGGTGATGCTGGCCAATGTCTCGATGGCAGCCAGTTCGGAGTCGTCGAGTTCGGAGAACAGGGGAATGGAGCGAAGAATGTCACGCATGGCTGGACTCCTCACTATTGCGCATGATTTCTACAGGCCAGGCGGCGACCAGCCGGTTGCCCAGTTTCGGGCGCATCTGGTGGATGGCGGCGTCGATCTTGTCGCTGCCGTCCACAACTTCGACGATGATCGGCAGATCGCTGGCAAGCGACAGGAAGGAGGCCGAGTGAAGGCCGTGCAATCCAAGCCCTTCGATACCGCGCACGACACTGACACCGCGCAGCCCGGCGTGCTGGCAGAGCGAGATGATCGCTTCAACGGCGGGAGAGCCGTCGATACGGTCGGATTCGGTCAGATAAATCCGCAAACATTTGCCCTGTTTCATTCCGCCCTCCCCATTGGCGTTTCGCATGGTACCGGGAGCGGGAGTCGAACCCGCACGAATGTCACCATTCTCGGGATTTTAAGTCCCGTGTGTCTACCAATTCCACCATCCCGGCGACTAGCCGGTTGAAATCATGCCAAGGAAATTCCTGTGGGCAAGCAGCGGTGGCTTATTTGCCGGCTAAAGGCTATATATCTCTAAAGGTTGAATGGGGCCGGGGAAAAGGAGGATTGGTGGAACGACGAGCTGAAGCCCGTGAAACGGCGAGCTATGATGTCGATGTGAAAACCGAGGACGGGTATGCGGAATCCACGGTATCGAGCAATATATCCGTCAACGCACTCTGTTTTGTCCCGGCCGCTACAGTATCGGACAGCATGTCGATTTGTGGATCGGTCTATCCGGCGAATCGGGAGAGATTGAAAGCGTCTGTACCGAAGTCGTCATCTCCTGGAAGAGTGATGACGATATCTCCACCTGTGGCGAATTGATCCGGCCACATGTGGGCATCGCGCTGTTACAGCCGCTGGTGCTTTCTGTCGTGGATTGAACGTCGGTCCGGTGAAAGGTTGGAGGCAGGGGCGAGAATCGAACTCGCGAATAAAGGATTTGCAGTCCTCCGCCGTACCACTGAGCCACCCTGCCGGCATGAACCTCTATAAAAAGCCAGAGGGGCAAAGCCCCTCTGATTTGATCTGGAGCGGGAAACCGGTCTCGAACCGGCGACCTCAACCTTGGCAAGGTTGCGCTCTACCAACTGAGCTATTCCCGCGAACGGCGCGAATAATGCCAAGCATGGGATGGGTGTCAAGCGGCACATGCAAATGGTGCATGACAGATTGTTTTGTTCTGACAGGATACAGACTGGGCCGCTGTTTAAAGCTGTCCATTGCAACAGGGAGGACCTACCTTGGTCGCTGACGAAGAACGCAAGATTTATATTCTCGACACCAATGTCCTGATTCACGACCCGACAGCCCTACAGCATTTCGACGAGCATGATGTGGTACTGCCCATCGTCGTGCTCGAGGAGATGGACAAGGTCAAGCGCGGTTTCGATGAGCTGGCGCGCAACGTTCGCGATGTCTCCCGGCAACTCGACGAATTGAGCGGCAGTTGCGAAAACCTCGAGGAGGGCTGCCCGTTGCCGGGCGGTGGTCGCCTGTTCTTCGAACTGAATCACCGGGCGCTGGAGATCCTGCCTGAATCGCTGGCCAAGGGCAGTGGCGACAATCGCATCCTGGCCGTCACCATGTCGATGCAGCAGGAACATCCGGACCGGCAGGTCATCCTCGTATCTAAGGACATCAACCTGCGCATCAAGGCGCGTGCGCTTGGCCTGGTTTCGGAGGATTATCGTTCCGACCGTGCCGTCGACGACCTGTCGGTACTGCCCAGTGGTGTGATCCGGCTGGATGAAGCTGTCTGGTCGGCCATGGGCGAGAATATGGAGGTGCTACAGCACGACCACGGCAACCACTATGTGGTGACTTGGCCGGAGGAGCCGCCGCTGCCGACGGCCAACAGCTTTGTCGTTTTGCCCGGTGAGCGCGAAGTGGCCATGCGCTGCATGGAGGTGCAGGAGGGGCGCCGCGTTCATCTGCACGATATCCACTCCTACCGGCATGAGCGTAACGCCATCTGGGGTGTACAGGCCCGCAACATCGAGCAGAACATGGCGATGAACCTGCTGATGGATGCCAATCTCGATTTTGTCACGATGCTGGGCCTGGCCGGTTCGGGCAAGACTCTGCTGGCATTGGCCTGCGGCATGCATCAGACACTGGATATGGGGCTGTACGAGCGCATTATCGTTACGCGCGCCACTGTGCCGATGGGACAGGATATCGGTTTCCTGCCGGGTAGCGAAAAAGAGAAGATGGAGCCGTGGATGGGAGCGGTGACCGACAACCTTGCCTTCCTGCTCGGCGATGTGTCGCAGAACGTCTCCGCTCTGCTTGGCCAGCACCGTATCGAGATCACTTCGTTGTCGTTTGCGCGTGGCCGCACCTTCACCAAGACCTGGCTGATCGTCGATGAGGCGCAGAATCTGACGCCGCACCAGATGAAGACGCTGGTGACCCGTATGGGCGAGGACTCGAAGCTGATCGCACTGGGCAACAACTCGCAGATCGATACGCCGTACCTGACCGCCTATACCAATGGCCTGACGCATGCCGTCAGCCATTTCGCCGGCTGGGAGCACTACGGTCATATCACGCTGAAGGCCAGCGAACGCTCGCGTCTGGCCGCCAAGGCAGCCGACATTCTCTAGTCAGAAGGCTCTAGCCGTCAGGCCAGCGGTCGCTGCCGGAGAGAAAGGTGATGCCGGTTTCCGTCGGTCGGCGGTAGTTGGCCAGCTGCCCTTCCAGCACATCGAGATCGGCATCGGAGATATCTTGGCCGACGGCCGAGCGGGCCTGCACGCGAAGCCGCAGTTCGTCTGACGAGGTGTCCAGCCAATAGAGCGTTAGCGGTACTTCAGCCTCTGCTGCCAGTTTGCGCACCGCATCGCGCTGCGATCGGCCAAGGAAGGTGGCATCGAGGATGACCGGCCAGCCGGCTTTCAGCGCCGTGACGGCGGCGGTCAGCATCGCCTCGTAAGTGAGGCGATGCATCGCTTCTCCATACAGTGGCAGGCCGGCATGCTCCCCCGCGATACGCTTGCGCGTCGCATCCGAGCGGATGACGACGGCCCGTTCGATGCCGCAGCCGATCAGGGCCAGGTGGCTTTTACCACTGCCGGAGAGGCCGCCGATCACGATGAGCTTTGGGGAAAGCGGAGCGGCATAGCTGGCAGCCAGATTGAAATAGTGGTGAGCCTCGGTGAATTTCCCGGCACGTTCCGACGCCGCAAGGCTCGTATTCCCGGCCGACAGGCAGGCCACCTTGCCGCGCACGGTGGCACGGTAGAAGAGGTAGAGCGGCAACAGCTCCAGGCCTCCATAGTCGCCGGATGCCTCCAGATAACGGGAGAGAAAGCGCATGCCGAGATCCGGCCGGCCGCGTGCCTCGCAATCCATGACCAGAAAGGCGACATCGTTCATGGTGTCGATGGTGCGATACTCCTCGTTGAATTCGATGCAGTCGAAGGCCAGCGGTTTGCCTTGCCAGAGGGTGAGATTGCCGAGATGCAGGTCGCCATGGCAGGGGCGGACGAAGCCTTCCCGTTGCCGATGCAGCAGGGGGTTGTGAAAACGCCGCAGTTCATCTTCGGCAAAGGCGCGAAGTCGTCCAAGCTGGGCTGAATCGATTACCTCTCCCTGGTGCCGGCCGGCGATATCCAGATTGTCGCGGATGTGGGCGGCAAGCTGGGCGGGACTTCCCTGCTTCGTGGAGGCTTCAGCAGTGACCGAGACGTGGAAGGCAGCAATATCGGTTGCAATCCGGTCCATCCAGGCAGCCTCGAAATTGCCATGCTCCAGTCGCCGACTGAGCAGATCCTGCTGCCCGAACTGGCGCATCTTCAGGCAGTAGTCGACGACGTTCGTTTCGTCCCCCAGGCAGAAGCTGTCCCGTTTCTGGCTGACGGGAAGGACATCGAGATAAAGCTCCGGGGCCAGCCGCCGGTTCAACCGCAGCTCTTCGGTGCAATAGTACCGGCGTTTTTCCTGTGTCGAGAAATCGAGGAAACCGAAATTGACCGGTTTCTTCAGCTTGTAGGCGAATTTGCCGGTCAGGAAGACCCAAGAGATGTGCGTCTGCAGCATCTCGATATGTCCGACCGGATGCGGGTAGAAGTCGGGCTCTAGAAAGGGGCGGACATGCTCGGGCAGTTCATGCATGGGAATTCCCTTCCGGAAACAGAACAGGCCCCGGGATCGCCGGAGCCTGTTGCAGCGGGAAAGGCATGGTGCCTCAGCCGAGACGGATGAACAGGCCCCGGTTGATGTCGCCGATGGAAACCATGCCCATGAGCTTGCCGTCGTCGACCACCGGGATACGGCGCAGGTTGCGCAGACCCATGTAGGATGCGGCCTTCAGCACCGGATCGTCGGAAGAGACGGTCATCGGGTCCGGCGTCATCACGTCCTTGACCTTCATGCACATGACCTTCTTGTAGTTCTCTTCCATCTCCTCGAAATCACGGGCGTGCTGGGCGTCGTGCACGTACTCGCCGAAATTCGGATAGAGAGGCAGCATGCTGTCGCGGATGGTGACGATGCCGACCAGCTTGCCTTTTTCATCGGCAACCGGCAGCGAGCCGCAGCGGCGCATGACCATCTTCTCGACGGCGTTATGCAGGGTATCAGTGGGCTTGCAGGTAAGCACACCGTGGGTCATGACCTCAGAAACTTTCATCGAATCCTCCTTAAGACCGGTCCGGATGATGAATCCGGGCACGTGGAACGAAACATAGCATGCCGTTTTCCATTTGTGGACGTGCTTTTTTGACTGCTTTTCAGTTGACATCCCGGCTGCAATGCGTAAATTGCGCGCCTCATCACTACAGGCGGCGCTAGTGCCGCAAGGAGCGAGTTAAACGTGGCAAATCATGCATCTGCGCTGAAGCGCGCCCGCCAGGACGCAAAAATCCGTCTGGAGAACCGTACGCAGAAGTCTGCGATGCGCACTGCTATCAAGAAGGTTCTGGTTGCTGTACAGGCTGGCGACAAGGAAGCCGCAGCCACTGCACTGCGCCAGGCTACCTCGCTGATCGCCCGCGCCGGCCGTAAGCGTCTGATCCACCCGAGCCAGGCTTCCCGCCGCGTGTCCCGCCTGAACGCCCGCGTCAAGTCGATCGCCTGATAAGCCATTGACCCCGAATCCGAAGGCCCGCCAGTCGCAAGACCCGGCGGGCCTTTTTCGTTGGAACGGCAGATATGTGCGGCATTTGCGGTGAGCTGAGGTTTTCCGGGCAGGCCGATCCGGCGGTGATCGACCGCATGGTGGCCGAGCTGCAGCGCCGCGGTCCGGATGCCGGCGGCCGCTATTGCGACGGTCCGCTCGCTTTCGGCCACCGGCGCCTGGCGATCATCGACCTCTCCGAGCATTCGGCGCAGCCGATGATCGATACCGAACTGAAGCTGGCACTGGTCTTCAACGGTACCATCTACAACTACCGCGAGCTGCGCGCCGAACTGGCCGGTCTCGGCTATCGTTTCTTCTCCGACGGCGATACCGAGGTGATCCTGAAGGCCTATCACGCCTGGGGCGAGGATTGCCTTTCCCGCCTCTCCGGCATGTTTGCCTTCGCGATCTGGGATGCCGGCCGGAGCGGGTTGTTCCTCGCCCGCGATCGTATCGGTATCAAACCGCTCTATTTCTCGGCGACAGCCGGGCATTTCCGCTTCGCATCGAACACGCAGGCGCTGCTAGCCGCCGGCGATGTCGATACCGCCATCGATCCGCTGGCGCTGCATTATCATTTTACCCTGCACGCCTCGGTGCCGGCTCCGCATACGATTTTTCAGGGGCTGCGCAAGCTTGCTCCCGGACACGCCATGTGGGTGGCCACCGACGGCTCCAGTCGCCAGTGGCGCTACTGGCAGCTTGGGGGAACCGTCGCACCGGATACGATGTCGGAAGCCGATTGGCTGCAGGCAGTGCGCGCGGAGCTGTACCGGGCGGTGCACAAGCGGCAGGTGGTGGCCGACGTGCCGGTCGGTGTGCTGCTCTCCGGCGGGCTGGATTCGAGCCTGTTGACCGCACTCACCGCAAGTGAATCGGCACAGCCGATCCAGACCTTCGCCATCGGTTTCGAGGGTGCGCCGGAGGAGGAGGGAGACGAGTTTTATTGGTCCGACATGGTGGCTCGCCAGTTCGGTACCGAGCATTACCGTTTCCGTATCAGCAATGCCGAGGCGCTGGCGAGGCTGCCGGAAGCGGTGCGGGCGATGGCCGAACCGATGGCCAGCCAGGACAATATCGGCTTCTACCTGCTGGGCGAGCAGGTGCACCGGCATGTGAAGGTGGTACAGAGCGGCCAGGGGGCAGACGAGATCTTTGCCGGCTATTTCTGGTATGCGCAGATGCAGGATGCGGCGGGCAGTGATTTGCAGCGCTTCGCACCGCTCTATTTCGATCGTACGCATGCCGAGTTCCTCGAAACCGTGGCCCCCGAATTCGCACAGGACGATGCCACCTCGGCGCTGGTGGCGGCGCGGCTGGCGGGCAACGGCGCTTTCCTCGACCGCGTCTGGAAGATGGATGTCGGCATGCTGATGGTTGACGATCCGGTAAAACGTATCGACAACATGCTGATGGCTTGGGGGATCGAGGCGCGTGTGCCGTTTCTCGACCACGAACTGGTGGAACTGGCGCTCTCCATGCCGGCTTCACTCAAGATGCGAGACGGCGGCAAGTGGCCGCTCAAGCAGTTGGCGCGTGAGCTGTTGCCGGCAGCCGTGATCGACCGGCCGAAGGGGTACTTCCCGGTACCGGCACTGAAGTTTCCGCGCGGACCGTTCCTCGGTTTCATGCGCGAGCTGCTGGAATCGGATGCCTGCCGGCAGCGCGGCCTGTTCAACCGCACCTATGTGGAAAAACTGCTGGCCGCACCGGAACGTTTCACGACACCGCTCGGCGGCAGCAAACTCTGGCATCTGGCGCTCCTGGAGCTGTGGCTGCAACAGGTGGCCGATGCATTCTGAACGACGATATGAAAGAGTGCGCCGATGAGTTCGACAGCAGTGGAATCGGCGGTGGTAAGGGCGCGTGGCGTGCGCAAATTCTTCGGCGAGCGCGAGGTGGTGTGCGGCGTCGATTTCGACATCCCGGCCGGAATCTGTTTCGGCATCCTGGGGCCGAACGGTGCCGGCAAGACGACCCTGATGCGCATGCTGCTCGGCATGTCGCCGGTCTCCGACGGCGACTACACGCTGTTCGATCTGCCGGTGGCGCACGCCGACGTGCACCGCCGGGTCGGCGTGGTGCCGCAGCAGGATAACCTCGATCCTGATTTCTCGGTGCGCGAGAACCTCTTGGTCTATGCCAACTACTTCGGCATCCCGAAAACGGTCGCTTCCGAGCGCGCCGAGGGGCTGCTCGATTTCGCGTCGCTCACCAGTCGCGCCGGCGACCAGGTCGCGGCGCTCTCCGGCGGTATGCGCCGGCGGCTGATGATCGCGAGGGCCCTCGTCAACGATCCCGACCTGGTGGTACTCGATGAGCCGACCACCGGCCTTGATCCACAGGCTCGGCACCTGATCTGGCAGCGGCTGCGCTCGCTGAAGACGCGCGGAAAGACGCTGATCCTGACTACCCACTACATGGAGGAGGCGGCCGAGCTGTGCGATGAGATCATGGTGCTCGACCACGGCCGGATTCTGGCCCGTGGCACGCCTCGCGAACTGATCGCCCGGCATGTGGAGCCCGAGGTGGTGGCGATCCGCGGTCTGGACGGTGAGGAGGATGCGGCGTCTCTTGCAGATGGTTTTGATGTGCGGCGCGAGCATGTCGGCGACACCTGGTTCTTCTATATGCAGGACGCCAAGCCGCTGGTCGCCCGCTGCGCCAACATGACGGGTCTGACCTTCATCCACCGGCCGGCAAGCCTCGAGGATGTTTTTCTCACCCTCACCGGCCGCGATCTGAGGGACGAGCTGTGATGCGTGCCTTTGCCCTGACCCCGTCGCACGTACTGGCCGTCTGGCAGCGCAACTTTCTGGTCTGGAAGAAACTGGCCTTCGCCTCGCTGCTCGGTAATTTCGGCGATCCATTCCTCTACCTCCTCGGCCTCGGCTACGGTCTCGGCATGTTCATCGGCAACATGGGCGGCATCCCCTATATGGCGTTTCTCGCCAGCGGCATTCTTTGTTCCAGCGCCATGAACACCGCCACCTTCGAGGGGCTCTATTCGGCCTTCACCCGCATGCGCCATCAGGGAACCTGGGAGGGAATGCTGGCCACACCGGTACGGATTCAGGAGGTGGTGGCCGGCGAACTGGTATGGGCAGCGACCAAGAGCCTGATCTCCGGTGCCGCGATCCTTGTCGTGGCCGGTATCCTCGGCGGTATCCAGCAGTGGGAGACAGCGATCCTCGCCCTCCCGGCGATCTTCCTGATCGGCCTCGCTTTTGCCGGCCCGGCGCTGGTGATCTGCGCACTGGCACCCAGCTACGACTTCTTCCTCTACTACTTCACGCTGGCAGTGACACCGATGTTCCTGTTTTGCGGCGTCTTCTACCCGATCGATACGCTGCCGCAGTTCGCCCAGCTGCTGGCCCAGGTGCTGCCGCTGACGCATGCGGTGGATCTGGTGCGGCCGCTGCTCACGCAGTTGCCGCTGGTGCATCCGTGGCTGCATGTGGCGGTGCTGGCGGCCTATGCGGTAGCGGGCTTTGCACTGGCGGCGCATCTGGCCGGCCGGAGGCTGCTGCGCTGATTTCTGCTTGCCGGTGTGAAATCGGCTATGCTTGAACGTATGAATGCACTCAACAGCATTTCAGTTACTTGTCCCTACTGTGGTTCCCCCGACGAACTGATCGTCGACTGCACTGGCGGGTCGCAACAGTACACCGAGGATTGCCAGGTGTGCTGCCGGCCGATGGTGGTGTCGGTCAATGTCTCGGAGGAGTCCGAACCGGAGGTCGCGGTCGGTCGCGAGGACGACTGAGGTTCGCGGACAGGGAGGTGTATGGACCGGCCCCCAGGGGCCGGAAAGGTTCTTTTAATGCTTGGTTTCCGGCATCCGCATCATAGGATGCGGCCATGGCTGCATCGACTTCCACCTCTACCCGTATCCTGATTCTCAAAGGCGCGCCGGTCCTGTCCGGTTTTCGCCGTGACAAGCTGCTGAAATCGTTCGCCGACAACGGCCTGCATGCGGGCTCAGTCGAGGCCTGCAGCATCTACGCGGCCGAGGTGGCAGCCGGCTGGTCGGATCGTGATACGGCAAGACTTGCCGAACTTCTCGGCGACGCACCTGAGACGTTTTCGAGCGAAGCAGGCGAGGGCGATTTCTACGTGGTACCGCGTATCGGCACCATCAGCCCGTGGTCGTCGAAGGCGACCGATATTGCCCGCCTCTGCGGCCTGATGGAGCTCGTGCGCGTCGAGCATGGTGTCGCCTATACGATCGCCGGGTTGCAATTGGGTGGGCATCGCGAGGCGGCCGCCTTGCTGCACGACCGCATGACCGAGACGGTACTCGACGATGTGGCCGGCATGCAACGCCTGTTCGACCATCACGTGCCGGCGCCGCTGGTGTCGGTGGATCTTTTGGGCGGCGGCCGGGAGGCACTCGAGCATGCCAACCTTGAAATGGGGCTGGCGCTGGCCGAGGACGAGATCGCCTATCTGGTGGATAACTTCACGCGCATGGGGCGAAACCCGACCGATGCCGAACTGATGATGTTCGCACAGGCCAACTCCGAGCATTGCCGCCACAAGATTTTCAATGCCGAATGGGTGATCGACGGCAGGAAGCAGGAACGCTCGCTCTTTTCGATGATCCGCCACACGCACGAGACGAGCCCGGCCGGCACGCTGGTCGCTTACAAGGACAACGCCTCGGTCATCGAGGGGGTGCCGGCGCAGCGCTTCTATCCGGGCGAGGGCGGCCGCTATGCGACGCATGCCGACGACACGCATATCCTGATGAAGGTGGAGACGCACAATCATCCGACGGCCATCTCGCCGTTCCCGGGGGCGGCGACCGGCTCGGGTGGCGAGATTCGCGACGAGGGCGCCACCGGCACCGGTGCGAAACCGAAGGCCGGCCTGTGCGGCTTCTCAGTCTCCAACCTGAAGATTCCCGGCTTCGTGCAGCCGTGGGAGCAGGAGTTCGGCAAGCCGGGTCGTATCGCCTCGGCGCTGGAGATCATGATCGACGGGCCGATTGGTGCCGCTGCCTTCAACAACGAGTTCGGTCGTCCCAACATCTGCGGCTACTTTCGCACCTACGAGCAGCAGGTGGGTGATGAGCTCAAGGGCTATCACAAGCCGATCATGCTGGCCGGCGGTGTCGGCAACATCGATGCGCGCCATCTCTACAAGCGCGAGGTGCCTGTCGGTTCGCTGGTGATCCAGCTCGGCGGGCCGGCGATGCTGATCGGACTCGGCGGCGGCGCAGCCTCCAGCATGGATACCGGTGCCAACGTCGAATCGCTCGATTTCGATTCGGTGCAGCGCGGCAACCCGGAGATGGAACGCCGCTGCCAGGAAGTGCTCGACCGCTGCTGGCAGCTGGGCGACGCCAATCCGATTTTGTTCATTCATGACATTGGCGCCGGCGGCCTCTCCAACGCCGTACCGGAACTGATCAACGATGCCGGCCGTGGCGGCTGGCTGGATCTTCGGGCCGTGCACAACATGGAGCCGGGCATGAGCCCGATGCAGATCTGGTGCAACGAGGCGCAGGAGCGCTATGTACTGGCCATTGCGCCGGAGTCGCTCGATTCGTTCCGCGCCCTCTGCGAGCGCGAGCGCTGCCTGTTCGCGGTGCTCGGCGAAGCGACCGAAGAGCGCAAGCTGGTCGTCAACGATCCCCAGTTCGGCAACCAGCCGGTGGCCATGCCGCTGGAGGTGCTGCTCGGCAAGCCGCCGCGCATGACCCGTACGGTGGAGCATGCTGCGGCCGCTGCGGAACCCTTCGACACCGCCGCGATCGACCTGCGCGAGGCAGTATCGCGCGTGCTGTGCCTGCCGGCCGTGGCGAGCAAGGAGTTCCTGATCACCATTGGTGACCGTACGGTGACGGGGCTGGTGACGCGCGACCAGATGGTTGGCCCCTGGCAGGTACCGGTGGCCGACTGCGGCGTCACCGCTACCGACTACACCGGATATACCGGCGAGGCGATGAGCATGGGCGAGCGTACGCCGATCGCTGTGCTCGATGCGCCGGCATCGGGGCGCATGGCGATCGGCGAGGCGATCACCAATATCGCTGCTGCATGCATCGGCAATCTCGGCAACGTGAAACTCTCTGCCAACTGGATGGCGGCCTGCGGCCACCCCGGCGAGGACGCCAGGCTCTATGATACGGTGCAGGCCGTGGGCATGCAGCTTTGCCCGGAACTGGGTATTTCCATTCCGGTCGGCAAGGACTCGCTCTCCATGAAGTCGGTGTGGACCGAAGGCACCGAGCGTCGCGAGATGGCCTCGCCGCTGTCGCTGATCATCTCCGCGTTTGCGCCGGTCGCCGATGTGCGCCGCACGCTGACCCCCGAGATTCGCCTCGACTGCGGCGAGACAGACCTGCTGCTGATCGACCTTGGCGATGGCCGCCATCGCCTCGGAGGCTCGGCGCTGGCGCAGGTTTACGGCGCCACCGGCGAGGTTGTGCCGGATGTCGATAAGCCGGCACTGCTGAAATCCTTCTTTGGCGCCATCCAGCGCCTCAACCGCGAAGGACTCTTGCTCGCCTACCATGACCGCTCAGACGGTGGCTTGCTCGTCACACTCGCCGAAATGGCCTTCGCCGGCCGTGCCGGGCTGACCATTCATGCCGATGTGATCGGCCATGAACTGATCGGCGGCCTGTTCGCCGAGGAGCTCGGGACCGTGGTGCAGATTCGCCGCAAGGATCGCGAAATCGTGCTGGCACATCTGGCCGAGCAGGGTCTGGGCCATGTCACCCATCTGATTGGCCACCCGCGTCTCGATCGCCGGCTGATCATCAAGCAGGGCAACAGGGTGGTGCTGGACGAAAATGTGCTGGAACTGCAGCAGGTGTGGGCCGAGACCAGTTATCGCTTGCAGGCGAGGCGCGACAATCCGGAGTGTGCCGACGAGGCGTTCGCGGCCATCGTCGAGGCGGCCGATCCGGGCCTGCACGCCAAGCCTTCCTTCGATCCGGCCGAGGATGTGGCGGCACCGTTCATTGCCACGGGCAAGCGGCCGCCGATGGCGGTGCTGCGCGAGCAGGGTGTCAACGGTCAGGTTGAGATGGCAGCGGCTTTCGACCGCGCCGGCTTTGACTGTGTGGACGTGCACATGTCCGACGTGATCGAGGGGCGCGTGAAGCTCGCCGGTTTCAAGGGGCTGGTCGCTTGCGGCGGTTTTTCGTTCGGCGATGTGCTCGGCGCCGGCCGCGGCTGGGCCAGTTCGATCCTGTTCAATGAGCGGGCGCGCGACGAGTTCGAGGCCTTTTTCAAGCGGTCCGACAGTTTCGCGCTGGGTGTCTGCAACGGTTGCCAGATGATGAGCTCGCTTTCCGAGATCATTCCGGGGGCGGGCCACTGGCCGCGCTTCCACCGCAACCGTTCCGAGCAGTTCGAGGCGCGGCTACTGATGGCCGAGGTCGAGAAGAGCCCGTCGATCTTTCTCGCCGGCATGGAGGGCTCGCGCATGCCGCTGGTGGTGTCGCACGGCGAGGGCCGGGCAGTGTTCGCATCCGCGGCCGACGAGGCGAAGGCCTCAGCCTGCATCCGCTATCTC
>DATLWR010000013.1:0-11210 GCA_035576205.1 Mariprofundaceae bacterium | reverse complement strand
GCCATGTACCAGTCGCCCATCTTCATCATCATCTGCGATACGGCTTTGCCATCCGGGGCAATCACCTTCGAATTGACGGCCACGGGTGCCAGCACCGCGCCACCCTTCTCGATCTTCACCATGAAGTTGTGGCTACCGCCGTGCTGCATGCCTTCACTTGCCGGCATGACATGAAAGCTGACCGTATAGCCGTCCACCTCGACCTTCTTCATGAACATCTGCGGCGACATCTCCTGCATCGGCATACCGCCATCCATGCTTTCCTGCATGCCGCCCTGCATACCGGACATATCGTGAGACATCGAACCGTGCATATCGCCATCGGCGGCCAGCGCAGTCAGCGGCAACAGCAGCGCCGCCAGCATTGCGAACGATTTCATTTTCATTGTGTTTCTCCTTTCCTGTGTTCCTGAAATTGCAGAATCAGCCCGTAGATCACCGGCAGTACGACGAGGCTCAACAGCGTCGTGGTGACCATGCCGCCGATCATCGGGGCGGCGATGCGCTGCATGACATCGCTGCCGGTACCGGCTCCCCACATGATCGGCAACAGGCCGGCGATCACGGCGGTCGCGGTCATGCCGATCGGCCGCACCCGCCGCTCGACGCCCGCCTCGATGGCCCGCCACAGTAACTCGCGATCGAGCCTGCCGCCGACTCCGGGGAGGCCGCCCTCGGCACGCTTCCCGGCTACCGCCTGGTCGATGAAGGTAAGCACCAGCACTCCGATCTCGGTGGCGACACCGGCGAGCGCGATGAAACCGACCGCCACCGCCACCGACAGGTTGTAGCCGAGCCCCCAGACCAGCCAGAAGCCGCCGATCAGTGCGAAGGGCACGGAGAGCATCACCACCAGCGGCGCGGTGACATTGCCGAAATTGAAGTAGAGCAGCAGCAGGATCAGCAGCAGCGTGGCCGGCACGACGATACGCAGGGCCGCCGCCGCTCGCTGCATGTACTCGAACTGGCCGGACCACTCCAGCGTATAGCCGGGCGGCAGCTTCACATGCTCAGCCACGATCTGTTTCGCCTTCGCCACGTAGCCGCCGATATCGCTACCCGCGATATCGACATAAACCCAGGCATTGGGGCGCGCGTTCTCGCTCTTGATCACCGGCGGACCGCGGTGAATCTCGATATCGGCCACCGCGATGAGCGGAATCTGCGCCCCCGTCGGTGTCGGGATCAGCACCCGCTTCAATGCGTCAGGGTCGGAACGGTAATCGCGCGGGTAGCGCAGGTTGACCGGATAGCGCTCCAGCCCCTCGACCGTCTGCGTCACGTTCATGCCGCCGATGGCCGAGGAGATCACGTCCTCGATGTCACCCACCGTCAGTCCGTAGCGGGCCGCCTCGCTGCGCTTGATATCGATGTCGAGGTAGTAGCCGCCGGCGGCGCGATCGCTGAACGCCGAGGCGGTCTCCGGCAACTGCTTCAGTGCCCGCTCGACCTGTTCGCCGATCTGCTGCAGCACATTGAGATCAGGGCCGGAAACCTTGATGCCGATCGGCGTCTTGATACCGGTGGAGAGCATGTCGATGCGCGTCTTGATCGGATAGGTCCAGGCATTGGCAAGTCCCGGGAACTGGATCGCCGCATCCATCTGTTGCATCAGCTGCCGGGTGGTCCTGGAGGGATCGGGCCACTGATCCTTCGGTTTCAGCCGCACGATCGTCTCCAGCATGGAGAGTGGAGCCGGATCGGTCGCCGTGTCGGCACGGCCGACCTTGCCGAACACCGATTCGACCTCCGGGAAGGTCTTCAGGATGCGGTCGGTCTGCTGCAGCAGCTCCTTCGCCTTGGTAATGGAGATGCCCGGGAAGGTGGTCGGCATGTAGAGAATGTCGCCCTCGTCGAGCGGCGGCATGAACTCGGAACCGACCTTCATGACCGGATAAAGGGTCAGCAGCAACAGCAACACGGCGGCCGCCACCGTCGCCAGCGGGTGGCGCATGGCCCTTGCCAGTGCCGGTGCATGCGCTTTTTTCAGCCAGGCATTGATGGGATTGCCCGCTTCGCTTGGGATGCGGCCACGAATGAACAGGCCCATCAGCACTGGCACCAGAGTCACGGCCAGCACGGCAGCGGCCGCCATGGCATAGGTCTTGGTGAAGGCGAGCGGTGAGAACAACCGCCCCTCCTGCGCCCCCAGCGTGAACACCGGCAGGAAGGAGACGGTGATAATCAGCAAGCTGAAGAACAGGGCCGGCCCGACCTCGCGTGCGGCCGTGGCGACCACCGCCCAGCGTTCGGCCGGGGTGACATGTTCGCCGGCCTTTTCCAGATGCTTGTGGGCATTCTCGATCATGACGATCGCGCCATCGATCATCGCGCCGATGGCGATGGCGATGCCGCCCAGGCTCATGATATTGGCCGAAATGCCCTGCCAGTACATGATCAGGAAGGCGATGAGGATACCGACGGGCAGGCTGATGACCGCCACGATGGCGCTGCGCACATGCATCAGGAACAGCAGGCAGATCAGTGCCACCACCAGCGACTCCTCGAGCAGCTTCCATTGCAGGTTGTAGACCGCCCGCTCAATCAGGCCGCCGCGGTCGTAGGTCGGCACGATCTCGACCCCTTCCGGCAGGCCCGCCTTCAGTTCGTCGAGCTTCTTGCGCACCGCCTTGATGGTGGTCAGCGCGTTCGCACCAAAGCGCATGACGACCACGCCGCCGGCCACCTCGCCCTCGCCGTCCAGTTCCGCCAGCCCGCGCCTGAGTTCCGGCCCGAGATGTACCTGCGCCACGTTGCGCAGCAGGATCGGCGTGCCGTGCGCATCGACGCCGACAGGGATGCCCTCGAGATCCCTGATGCCCTTCAGATAGCCCTTGCCACGCACCATGAATTCCGTCTCGCCCATCTCGATGAGGCGGCCACCGACATCGTTGTTGGAACGCAGGATCGCCTGCCTCACCTTGGCGAGCGGGATGCTGTATTCGGCCAGTGCGTTGGGATCGACCTCGACCTGGTACTGCTTCACATAACCGCCGATGCTGGCCACTTCCGCGACCCCCGGCACCGTCTGCAACGCATAGCGCAGGTACCAGTCCTGGATCGAACGCAACTCGGCCAGATCATGCTTGCCGGAGTGATCGACCAGCGCGTACTCGTAGATCCAGCCGACACCGGTCGCATCAGGGCCGAGGGTCGGCGCCACACCTGCCGGTAGCCGGTCGGCGACATAGTTGAGGTATTCGAGCACCCTCGAGCGTGCCCAGTAGATGTCGGTGCCGTCGTCGAAGATGACGTAAACGAAGGAGAAGCCGAAGAAGGAATAACCGCGCACCACCTTGGCATGCGGCACGGCCAGCATCGCCGTGGTCAGCGGATAGGTGACCTGATCCTCGACCACCTGCGGCGCCTGCCCCGGATACTTGGTGAAGACGATCACCTGCACGTCGGAGAGGTCGGGAATCGCGTCGAGCGGAATTTTCTTCAGTGCAAACAGCCCGGCGACCAATAGCACGGCCGTGGCCAGCAGTACGATCAGCTTGTTGCGCAGCGACAGGTCGATCAGCCGGCCGATCATGCCGCCACCCCCACACGCTTCGTGCAGGCAGGAACAGCGTTACTCATGGCTCTTCCCCGGCCGGTCCATCGACATGCCTTCCATGTTCATATCATCCGGGGCAGCAGGTTCCGTTGCGTCACTGTGAGGGACTTCCTGTCCTTCATCCTGCGGGCGGCTTGCAGCCGTCCCCTTCGACTCTCCTGCCGAAGGCTCCTGCATCTTCGCCGCCGCCTCGCGGATCGACGATTCGGAATCGATCAGGAACTGGCCACTGGAGACCACCTCCTCGCCGGCCTTCACACCACTGAGGATTTCGACCATGCCGTCGGCCGCGGCCCCGGTGCGCACGTCGCGCGGCTCGAAGCGGCCGGGCGCAGTCCGCACGAACAGATGCTCGCGCTTGCCGGTTACCAGCACCGCCTCGCGCGGTACATAGACGCCCGGCTTGCGGCTGCTGGCGGCGATGGTCACGTCGCCGAACATGTCGGGCTTCAAAAGCCCGTCGGGATTGTCGAACTCGATACGCACCTTGTTGGTGCGGGTCTGCGGATCGAGATAGGGATAGATGTAGGTGATGCGGCCCCGGAAATCGTGGCCGGGCAGCGAATCGATATGCAGCGTCGCCGCATCGCCGGTCCTCACCCAGCCGATCTCGTACTCGTAGAGGTCGGCCAGCACCCAGACATGCGACAGGTCGGCGATCTGGTAGAGCTCCGAGGCGGGTGTGACATGCGCCCCTTCGCGCACACCGATACGGGTCACCACGCCGGCGGCCGGGGCATGGATGTGCAGGTATTTCATGACGTGGTGCGTCTTCTGAAGTTCGCGGATCTGGTGCTCGGGCACGTCGAAGAAGCGCAGCCGGTCGAGCGACGAATCGAGCAGACGCCTGGCACCGTCGCGGATGTCGGGATACGGGCTCGATTTGAGCTGCTCCCAGTTGGAGAGCGCCAGCAGGTACTCCTCCTCGGTCGCCACGAGCTGCGGCGAGTAGAGCGACAGCAGCATGGTGTTCTGCTGCACGCTTTCCCCGGTCGTATCGACGAACAGCTTGTTGATCCAGCCCTCCACCTTCGGATGCAGCGTCACCAGCCGACTCTCGTCGAAGGTGATGCGGCCGACCGTGGTGATGGTGCGTGACAGGTTCCGCTCCACTGCCTTGCTGAGCCGCACGCCGATATCCTGCTCGGTCGTCGGGTCGATCTTCACGGTGCCGGCCGGCTCGTTGCCGGAGCTGCCACCGGCATAGACCGGGATATAGTCCATGCCCATCTCGTCCTTGGCCGGCACCGGCGAGGTGATCGCCGGGTTCATCGGGTTGCGGTAGAAGAGGATCTTCTTCTCCGCGTTGCTGCCGGTCACGCCGGAAGAATTCTGCGGCGTCTTGCCGCCGGCCAGGAAGTAGCCGCCGGCGAGGCCCGCGGCGAGTGCGGCGATCGTCACGATCCACGTTGTCCTGTTCATTGTGTTCCTTCCTTGTTCATATCTTCCGTGCCGCTGGCGGCGGCCAGGCGGGCGGCGGCCTGTTGCGCCATGGCCACCTGCTGCCAGTACTGGATGTCGGTGTTGAATTCGCCCACCTGGGCACGCACCAGGTTGAGGAAGTCGACGCTGCTGACCTGGTAGCCGGCCAGCATCGAGGCGGTCGTCTGCCTGGCCTGCGGCAGGATGCCCTGCCGAAACAGCTCGACACGGGCGCTTGCGGCGCGCAGATCAGCAGCGGCCGCATCGATCTCGGCATCGACCTGGTTGGCGGCGTCCTGCCAGGAAAACTCCGCCTGCGCCTGTTCGGCCCGCCGCTGATCGACCAGCCGGTCCTGCTTGTCGCCGGTGAAAATCGGCAAGGTGAGGCTCAGCTGCACGCTGGCCAGATCGGCGCGGCGACTGCCGTTCGGATTGTTGCCGCGCCGGAAACCGTAGGCCGCGCCCAGCCTGAAATCGGGGTAATACTCCTTATCCGCCAGCGCCACCATATCGCCCGCCGCCGCGACCTGTTGCCGCATGGCCGCAAGCAGCGGCCGGTGGTCATGCGCCCAGTCCTTGAGCCCGGAAATGTCGGGGCTAACGACCGGCGGGGTATCGGCGATAGGCGGCAGCGTCACGGGGGTCGCCGACGGCTGGCCGAGCAGCGCATTGAGATCGGCCGCCTGCTTCTCGCGAGCAGCCTTAAGCTCCATCTCTTTCTCCAGCAGCTTGGAGAGCTCGAGCTGCGCCAACAGCACGTCCTGCTGCAGACCCTTGCCGGTCTTGTATCGGGTCTCGGCAATCTGCACCAGGTTGCGCAGCAACGCCTGGTTACGGCCGATGATGGACAGCGTCTTGTCGAGCCAGGCGAGGTTCCACCACGCGATGCGCACGTTGCGGAGTAGCGTCAAACGTACCTCGTCGCTGTTCTCCGCCGCCGCCTCGGCAAGTCTCTCGGCCGCCTGTCGCTTCAGCCCCAGCTTGCCGGGAAACGGCAGGGCCTGCGAGATGCCCAGCTGCATCTGGGTCATCGCCTCCTGGCTGGTCGAGAAGGTATCGACCGGCAGGTTCAGCGCCCCCAGGGAGAACACCGGATCGGGCAGACTTCCTGCCTGCGGCGGCACGGCTGCCTTCGCCTTTGCACCGGCGACGGCACCGGCCAGCGCCGGATTGTGCGCTTTCGCCAGCGCCTCGGCGTCGGCCAGCGTCAGCGGAGCACCATTGGCGCAGGCCGGCGCGATCGACAGCACCGCCGAGAACACGAGATATGGGAATGAACGGAACAACATGCATGCCTCCTGCCGGGAATTGCGCGCGACAACGCGCGCGCCACGGCTCAGGCGAGCCGTGGCTTTAGCAGAAAGCGGCGATCAAATACGGATACGCTGGGTTGTCTGGTAGATCAGCGAAGCGCTGCGCGGTGGCCCGGTCGGGGTGCGCACAGCGAAGACAGGTTCGGCCGCTGCCGCCACCGGCAACTGCGGTGCGGCAACCAGTACTGCCGCCATCGCCGGCAGATGGTCGAAGTCGATGTGCGCCGGTGCGATGCTGTCCGGCTGGTCGCAGTGCGGACAGGCGGACTTGTCGCCATGCTGCATCGGCATCGCGTGATCCGATGCCATCTCCATGTCGGTGCAGTGCGCCATGACGGCGGCCTTGGACTGCATCGGCATGGCATGCGCCTCGGGTACCATCAGGCAGGCCCCGGCGGCGATCACCTGCACGGCGAAGGCGCCGGCAAACAGCCGGGCGAGCTTGCGGATATGCGGCCAACGCAGTGTCATGGCTGCAAACATAGGCCTAAGAATCTTAAAAGACAATGAACCGGGCAACATCCACGCCTTTCCGATCACGACCGATGCACTAGGATGGCCGCATGGAAGATCGCCTCATCGAACTGGAAACCAAAATCTCCTACCAGGAGCACCTGCTGCAGGAGCTGAACGACGTCATTGCCAGCCAGCAGCAACAGCTCGACCGGCTGGAGAAGGAGATGAAACGCGTTCGCGAACACCTGAAGGGTACCGGCAGCCAGCTCGCCCGCCCCGAGGAGGAGGCTCCGCCGCCGCACTACTGACAGGGGAAACAGTCCCCTGTCGCCGTCGCCTATACTGGCCAGCAATGGGAGTTGCCATCATGGAACAGCGCATGCGATCCGACGATTACGCCAAACAGAACATCCGGCAGACGCTGGATGAGCTGAAGGTCGACGATACGCAGGGACTCCCCGACAGCGAAGCGGCCAGCCGGCTGCAGACGTACGGCCGCAACGAGATCCGTGCCCGCGAGGAGACGCTGCTGCACCGCATCTTCCGCCGTTTCTGGGGGCCGATCCCGTGGATGATCGAAACCGCCGCCCTGCTCTCCGCCATCGTGCAGAAGTGGGATGATTTCAGCATTATCATGGTCATGCTGCTGGTCAACGCCGGCCTCGACTTCTTCCAGGAGCGCCGCGCACTGAACGCGCTGAAGGTGCTGAAGGACAAACTGGCCCGCGATGCCGTGGTGCGGCGCGGCGGCACCTTCAAGCGCATCCCGGTCGCCGAGCTGGTACCGGGTGACATCATCAAGATGAAGATAGGCGACATCGTGCCGGCCGACGTGCAGCTGCTGGACGGCGATTACCTGCTGATCGACCAGGCGGCACTGACCGGCGAATCGCTGCCGGCCAGCAAGAAGAGCGGCGAGATCGCCTACGCCAATACTATCGTCAAGCAGGGCGAGATGCTCGCCGTCGTCGTCAACACCGGCATGCAGACCAACTTCTCCAGTGTCGTGTCGCTGGTCGCACAGGCGCAGCTGGAGGCGCGCAGCCACTTCCAGAAGATGGTGATACAGATCGGCAACTTCCTGATCCTGATCACCATCGCGCTGGTGATACTGATCATCCTGGTCAGCCTGTTCCGCCACGAGCCGCTGCTGGAGATCGCCCGCTTCGCGCTGGTGCTGAGCGTCGCCGCCATCCCGGTGGCGCTGCCGGCCGTGCTGTCGGTGACCATGGCGGTCGGCGCGGTCAACCTGGCCCGCCGGCAGGCGATCGTCTCCAAGCTCACCGCCATCGAGGAGCTGGCCGGGGTCGACATCTTCTGCTCCGACAAGACCGGCACGCTGACCAAGAACGAGATGCATGTCGCCGAGCCGGTGCTGTTCAAGGAACACAGCGAGCGCGACTTGTTCCTGTTCGCCGCACTCGCCTCAAGGCTGGAGAACAACGATCCGATCGAAATGCCGCTGTTCCACTACATTGACGAGCACATGCCGGATCTGGACTGGAAGTCCTGGAAGAGCGGCAACTTTGTCCCCTTCGACCCGGTAAGCAAACGTACCGAAGCAGCGGTCGAAAAGGACGGCGAACAGTGGACCGTCATCAAGGGGGCGCCGCAGGTGCTGATCGGCATGGCGGACCTCGATGATGAGGCGGCCCGCAACCTCGGCACTACGGTGGACCTGCTCGCCTCCAAGGGCTACCGCACGCTGGCCGTGGGCCGCCGTACCGGCGACAAGCCTCTTGAACTGATCGGCCTGATCCCGCTCTACGACCCGCCGCGCGACGACTCCAAGGCGGTGATCGACCAGATGCGCGATTACGGCGTGCATACCAAGATGATCACCGGCGACAACCTCGCCATCGCCAAGGAGATCGGCCGGCTGCTGGGGCTCGAGAAGCGCTCCATCCGCTCCGCCCAGCTCTCCGGTGCCGCCTCCAACGAACTGCTGGCAATGGCAGAGGCGCTGACCACTGCCATCTATCAGAAGCTCAAGGGCCGGGCCTCGCTGAAGGAGGCGCGCCAGTTCGCGGGCGAGGTGATGCAAAGCCTGCAGGAGCTCTACGACACGCGCCTGCTGGAGCACGAATTCATCCACACCCACGAATCGGCCATCGTCGAGATGATCGAGGAGGTGGATATCTTCGCCGAGGTGGTACCGGAGGATAAATACCGCATCGTCGATACGCTGCAGAAGGGCGGCCATATCGTCGCCATGACCGGCGACGGCGTGAACGACGCGCCGGCGCTGAAAAAGGCCGACTGCGGCTTTGCAGTCTCCAACGCCACCGATGCCGCCCGCGCCGCAGCCGCCATCATCCTCACCGCGCCGGGCCTCAGCGTCATCCACGAGGCGGTGCTGCAGGCGCGCATCACCTTCGAGCGGATGCAGAGCTACGCCACGTTCCGCATCACCGAAACGATCCGCATCATCCTGTTCATGACGCTCTCCATCCTGATCTTCAACTTCTACCCGATCACGGCGCTGATGATCATCATGCTGGCGCTCTTGAACGACATCCCGATTCTCGCCATCGCTTACGACAACACGAAGCCCAGCGACAAGCCGGTGCGCTGGAACATGCCGGAGCTGCTCACCACCGCCAGCGTGCTGGGCATCGTCGGCGTCATCGAATCCTTCGTGCTCTTCTTCATCCTGCGCCAGCACGGATTCCCCGAGCCCATGATCCAGACGATGCTGTTCCTGAAACTGGTCGTCGCCGGCCACAGCACGCTCTACATCTGCCGCAGCCGCGGCTGGTTCTGGCAGCACCCGTGGCCATCGCCGCTGCTGCTGTTCGCCACCTTCGGCACCGAAATCGTCGGCACGCTGCTGGCCGTCTACGGCGTCTTCGTGACCGCCATTGGCTGGGAGTACGCACTGCTGATCTGGGGCTACACCTTTATCTGGTTCCTGCTGGCCGATGCGGTGAAGGTCGGCCTGAAACGCCATCTGCACCGGACCTGATCGGGCGAGTTGAATGGCCGCTTACGGCCAAATGCAGTCATTCGAGAGGCATTTGAGTACGTCTATACTAAGTCCAATATGACAGTTCTGCGTGCATTTCTTAAGTTCCCCGATGAAGCCGCTCTTATAGGTCGAATGCTGGCTGGATATGCCGACTTGGAAATTGACTTGATGAATTGCGTAAAAGCCGTACGGGAGAATCTTGATACTCCCCTGAAAGTCATGTTCAGAGCGCGAGGTGAAACTCGGAGAATTGATATGGCGGATGCTCTTGCAAGGCAATATTACCATCAACTTAAAATTGGCAGTGAATATGATCGCTCCATTTCCGCCGTACGATATTGTATGAAAATTCGGAATCAGTATGCCCATTGCGTATGGTGGGATGACAACAGCGGTCAACTGGCATTCGCGAACCTTGAAGAGGTGGCCAAAATGAACGCTGTGGTGGAAGACTTAAGTGAACTTACTACCAAGTATGTAAACATTGATCTCCTTAAAGAGCAGTTTGAATACTTTGAGTATGCCGACGACTTACTTATTTGGTTAATCCATAAGGTTGCGGAGTTAGAGGGGCGGCCATTCCAACCGAACCTGTCGTTTCCCAAGCAGCTAGAACAACCACAACTTAATTTATAGAAGAAGAATAAATTTTGAGTGACTGTTTTTGGCCGAAAGACGCCGTTCGATGCGCTGCCGAAACTCAGGACTTCATCTCAATCAGCTCGATGGCGTAGCCGTCCGGGTCCTTCACGAAGGCGATCACCGTGGTGCCGTGCTTCATCGGCCCCGGCTCGCGGCTGATCACGCCGCCGGCGGCGCGGATGCGCTCGCAGGTGGCGTAGATATCCGAAACACCCAGCGCCACATGGCCGAAGCCATTGCCGAGATCGTAGGCATCGGTATCCCAGTTGTAGGTAAGCTCGATCTCCGGTGATCCCTGATCATCGCCGAAGCCGACGAAGGCCAGCGTGAAGCGGCCGCCGGGGTAATCGTTCCGGCGGCGCAGCTTCATGCCGAGCACTTCGGTGTAGAAACGGATGGAGCGATCGAGATCGCCCACCCTGAGCATCGTGTGCAGGAACCGCACGGTTACTGCGTCTTCAGGAAGGCGATCAGGTCGGCCTGCTGCTGCGGATCGCAAATATGCACGGCGGGCATCTTGGTCTTCGCCCCGGCATCGCCGGTGAACTCCTTCACTGCCGCTGCCGAATCGCACGCCCATGCCGCCAGGTGCGCGGCATCCCAGACCCACTTGCCCTTCTGCAGGCTGTCGCTATAGCTCATGTCGGCCATCTGCCCCACCTTGCGGCCGAACACGCCGGCCAGTCCCGGGCCGACCTTCTTCTTGTCGTTGAAGTTATGGCAGGCCTTGCACTTGCCGGAAAGCTTCTCGCCATTGGCGGCATTCCCCGCCGGCAGGGCCGAGGCGACCTGCTTCGGCGCTTCGGCGGCCGGCTGGGCCACCGGCGCAGGGGCGGCCGGCTGCGTTGCC
>DATLWR010000012.1:0-24606 GCA_035576205.1 Mariprofundaceae bacterium | reverse complement strand
ACTGCTTGCGGTGCGTGATCAGCTGCGGCGCTTTAATCGAGTAAATGAAATCAGCGGGTGCCTGCCGATACCAGCGTTTGACGGCCGACTCGGTCGGGAAGCGGTAGAAACTGGCGTTGATCTCCACCGTGTCGAAATGCTCGGCGTAGAAGCCGAACCAGCGCGAGGTAGGCAAGTCGGCGGGATAGAAGAGTCCCTGCCAGTGGCGGTAGTAGTAGCCGGAACAGCCGATGCGGATCTGCATGCTCCAAGCTTAGCCGATGGTCACCTCAGGAGCCGGTTACGACCGTGTCCAGCGGCTGCACGGGGCGCTACCAGGTCAGCAGCACGGCGACGATGCCGGTGAGGAAGATGCCGTCGAAGGTGCCGGCGCCGCCGATCGAGGCGATCGGCGCACCGAGCCGGGCGACATCCTTCATGCGCAGCAGGTCGGCACCGATCAGCACGCCGAGCGTGCCGCAGATATAGGCCAGGGGTGCCGCCTGCTCGCCATTGGTGAAGAAAGCCACCAGTGCAGCAGCAACGGGGGCGATCAGTGGCGGCATGCCGATGCCGATGCCGGCGATCGGCCGGCTGAAGAAATAGCAGATGCCGGAAACCAGCGCGATGGCCAGAACGATTTCGATCGCCGGCAGCGGGAAGCGCTCGATCAGGCTTGCCGAAAAGACCAGCGGCACCAGGCAGCCGCCGACGTTGACGGCGATCAGCGTGCGGCCGGTGAACGGCAGGATCGGCAGGCGCAGCAGCCGGCGGGGATCGATACGCTCCTGGTCGGGCTCGGGGAGCTCGGCCTTGATGGTGGTGATCGGCAGGTTCAGCGCGCTGCCGAACAGCGAGGCGAACAGCAGCAGCATGCCCTGTGAGGTGGAAAGTCCGAGCTTCTCGAAAGCCAGCGAGATCAATCCCAGTTGCACGAACACGAGCAGGAAGACCAGCAGCGCGACGAAGACGAGCAGGTGCAGGGGGGAAAACGGGCCGCGCACCGGTTGTCAGAATGCCATGGCGCCAGCATGACCGGGAAGGATGCGGTCTGCGGTGGAGCGCCATGTCGTGAAATGGGTCAATATCGTCTCCTGAGTCAAAAGATCATTGTAGACATTGTGCCGGGTATTTACAGAAAGATGTGGCGGGATGATGCTGCGGCGATTTTCGGGGTGGCAAACCTTGAACAAGGCGAACTTCATCATCACCGTTGCCGGCGCCATGCTGACCCTGGCGCTGTATGCGCTGTTCAACCAGCCGCATCCGGAAACGCCATGGCCGAAACGTATCGACGGCTTCGCCTTCTCACCCTATCGCGAAGGGCAGACGCCACTTGAACACCGGCTGCCCAGCGAGGCCGAAATCGATGCCGATCTCGCCATGCTGGCGGGCAAGACGCATGCCGTACGCACCTATTCGACCGAGGGGGTGCTCGCCTCGATTCCGGCGCTGGCGGCAAGGCATGGCATCAATGTCGCCCTCGGCGCCTGGATTGACGGGCGGCTGGACAACAACGAAACCGAGCTCGAACGGTTGATCAATGTGGCGCCGCACCACAGCAACGTCGTGCGCGCCATCGTCGGTAACGAGGCGCTGCTGCGCGGCGATGTCACGTCCGAACAGCTGATCGCCTATCTCGACCGCGCCCGCGTCGCGCTGGACATCCCGGTCAGTACGGCCGAGCCGTGGCATGTCTGGCTCAAGCACCCCGAACTGGTCGCGCATGTCGACTACCTGGCCGTGCACATGCTGCCCTACTGGGAAGGGCAGGCCGTGGAGAGTTCGATCGATTATATCGACGAGCGCATGCGGCAGCTGCGTGCAGCCTACCCGGCCAAGCCGATCGTCATCACCGAGGTCGGCTGGCCGAGCGAGGGCCGGACGCGCATAGCGGCGGTGGCCAGCAAGGCCAACGAAGCCATCTTCCTGCGCCGCTTCCTCGCCCGCGCCGAGGCAGAGGGCTACGTCTACTACGTCATGGAGGCCTTTGATCAGCCCTGGAAAGCCGAGACGGAGGGGTCGGTGGGCGCCTACTGGGGCGTCTGGAACGTCGAACGTCAGCCCAAGTTCGAGTTTACCGCCCCGATCGTGCGGATCCCGAACTGGCCGCTGCTCGCCACCGCGACGATCCTGGCGGCCGGTATCGTGCTGCTGTTCATGCTGGCGAAGAGCAGCAGCCTCAGCCATCACGGCCGCGGCTTTCTCGCCATCGTGGCATTCACCGCTGCCTCTACCGTGGTCTGGATCGTGTACGACTATACCCAGCGCTATCTGTCGGTGGGCAGCGTGCTGGTCGGGCTGCTGCTGACGATCGGCATGAGCGGCGTCATCCTGGTGCTCCTGGCCGAGGCGCACGAATGGGCCGAGGCGCACTGGTTCCGGGAGCGGCGCCGGGAACTCAGGCCGGTGCCGGTCGATGCGACGAAACTGCCGAAGGTCTCCATTCACCTGCCCGCCTACAACGAGCCTGCCGGGCTGATGATCGAAACGCTGGATGCGCTGGCCCGCCTCGATTACCCGGATTTCGAGATCATCGTGATCGACAACAACACCAAGGATGCCGCCGTCTGGCAGCCGGTGCGGGAGCATTGCGAAAAGCTGGGGCCGCGCTTCCGCTTCTTCCACGAGGATCCACTGGCCGGCTTCAAGGCGGGGGCGCTCAATTTCGCACTGCGCCAGACCGCGGCCGATGCGGAGGTCATCGCGGTGATCGACAGCGACTATGTGGTCGAGTCCTCCTGGCTGCGCGATCTGGTGCCGCAATTCACCAACCCTGCCATTGCCGTCGTGCAGGCGCCGCAGGACTACCGCGACGAGCATGACAGCGCCTTCAAGGCGATGTGCCATGCCGAATATCGCGGCTTCTTCTACATCGGCATGGTGACCCGCAACGAGCGCAACGCCATCATCCAGCACGGCACCATGACCATGGTCCGCAAGTCGGTGCTCGAGGCGGTCGGCGGCTGGAGCGAATGGTGCATCACCGAGGATGCCGAGCTCGGCCTGCGCATCTTCGCCGCCGGCCATGAGGCGGCCTATATCGCCCGCAGCTACGGCCGCGGGGTCATGCCGGACACCTTTGCCGATTACAAGAAACAGCGCTTCCGCTGGGCCTACGGTGCGGTGCAGATCATGCGCCGGCATGCCGCGGAACTGCTGGGTCGCAAGCCATCGGGGCTGACCATGGGGCAGCGGTATCACTTTGTCGCCGGCTGGCTGCCGTGGATCGCCGATGGCGCCAACCTGCTGTTTACGCTGGCGGCCGTGGCCTGGTCGCTCGGCATGATCTATTTCCCGAAAGAGGTCGATGCGCCGCTGCTCGAACTCTCCGTACTGCCGCTGGCACTGTTCGCCTTCAAATCGGCCAAGCTGCTCTATCTCTACCAGACGCGGGTGGGCGCCAGCATCACCCAGACGCTGGCGGCCGGCCTCGCGGGCCTGGCTTTATCGCACACCATCTCGCGCGCCATCGTCGAAGGTTTCCGAAGCCGTGAAAAGCCATTCTTCCGTACCCCGAAACTGGCCAGCACCCAGGCCTGGCGAAAGGCACTGGCCGACTCGCGCGAGGAGGCCGGCCTGATGCTGGTGCTGTGGCTGGCGGCCTGGGGCGTGGCGATCGGTCAGAATGTCGAAAGCCCGGACCTGCTGCTGTGGATCATCGTGCTGCTGGTGCAGTCGCTTCCCTATCTCGCAGCGGTGGTACTGGCACTGATCAGCGCCATGCCCGGCCTGCCTGCCTGGGAACCCAAGCGAGCCTGACCTGCGCAGCCACACCCTTGTGCTCGCAGCTGTCGATGGACTGCTACGATAGGTAGATGAATACGCCGGCCTCCCGGTTTCCGACTTATGCCCTCTCAGCGATAGCGAGAAAGCGGCTGTGGCGGGAGAGTAACGAATGAATATTTCCGTTTGCATTCACTGTTTAGTTCTGCTTCACTGCCACTATGCAGGAACTTCAGATTCGCCGGCAGATTCTCAACGCAGCAGCCAAGCGCTTTGCCGACTACGGTTACGGCAAGACCACGGTGGCCGAAATTGCCGCCGATTGCGGCATGAGTAGCGGCAACGTCTACCGCTATTTCGAGAGCAAGGAGGCGATCGCCATCGCCGGCGTGGAGGCGAAGATGGAGGAGAAGTCGGCGACCTGTGAGACGGCTACCGATGAGGCCGCGCCGGCGATTGAGCAGTTGCGGCAGTACCTGCTGGCCCGCCTGCGTTTCACCCACTCCCTTACCTGCGGCAGCACCCATCTTCACGAGGTCGTGCAGTTGATTACCGACCGGCACCGGGATCTGATCGACCGCTACGACGAACGCGCTATCGCTTGGCTGGCGGGGATCATCGAGCGCGGTATCGGCCGCGGCGAGTTCCGCCCGCAAGATGCCAGGCAATCGGCCGGTTCGATCTTCGTTGCCACCCTAGCCTTCTGCATTCCGTTGTTCATGCAGGAGCCACTGGATCTGCTCGAAACCCGGCTCGACCGCCTGGTCGAGCTGTTGTACGCAGGGTTGAAGGCATGATCCTGCAACGTTCCATGGCCGCGATCGGTATCGTCCTGCTGGCCGGCTGTGCCGTCGGCCCCGACTTCAAGCAGCCCGCCGCTCCAAAGACCGACCATTACACCTCGCTGAAGCTGACCCTCGAACTACCCGAAGCGGCGACGGGACAGAAACTGCTGGCCGGCGGCGAGGTCCCGGCGCAATGGTGGCAGCTGTTCGGCTCCGAGCCGCTGAACCGGCTGGTCGAACAGGGGTTGGCCAGCAGCCCGACGGTGACGGCAGCGGAAGCGAAGCTGCGCGAGGCCGAGGAGAACCTGAACGCGCAGGTAGGCGCCGTGCTCTATCCGACGATCGATGCCAAGGCTTCGGCCAGCAGGCAGAAGATCTCCGGCGCCTCTTTCGGTGGCCGGGCACGCATCTACAACCTGTACAATGCTTCGGTGAGTGCGAGTTACGGCCTCGACCTGTTCGGTGGCAGCCGCCGCTACCTGGAGGGTTTGCGCTCGCAGATCGACTACGCCCAGTACGAGCTGCAGGCGGCACGGCTGACACTGGCGGCCAATATCGTGACGGCGGCCGTGAAGGAAGCCTCGCTGCGCGGCCAGATTGCGGCCACGCGCCAGATGATCAGCGACAGCGAGTCGCAGCTGGCGATGATCCAACAACAATATGAGCAGGGCGCGGTCGCACAGAAAGCGGTGCTCAGCCAGCAGAGCGATCTGGCGCGTATCCGTGCCACGCTGCCGGCGCTGCAGAAACAGCTGGAGCAGAACCGCAATCTGCTGAATGTGCTGGCCGGACGCTTGCCGGCCGACGGCGGCCTGCCCGAGTTCGGCCTCGATACGCTGCATCTGCCAGCGACGCTGCCGCTCAGCCTGCCGTCGGAGCTGGTCCGCCAGCGCCCCGACATCCTGGCCGCCGAAGCGCTGCTGCATCAGGCCAGCGCCAATGTCGGCGTGGCGACGGCCAACATGTATCCGAGCATCACGCTGACCGCCAGCTACGGTACCGAAAGCAGCCAGGTATCGAACCTGTTCGGTGCCGGCAGCACCACCGTCTGGGGTCTGGGTGCCGGGCTGCTGCAGCCGCTGTTCCACGGCGGCGAACTGCATGCCAAGAAGCGGGCGGCGGTGGCGGCCTTCGACCAGGCGAACGCCAACTACCGGGAGGTGGTATTGCAGTCCTTCCGCGATGTGGCCGACACGCTGCTGGCGCTGGAGATGGACAGCCGTACGCTGACCTTGCAGCGCGATGCCGAGTCGGCAGCCGGCCAGACCTTCGCCCTGGTTCGCCAGCAATACCAGGCGGGTGCCGCGAGCTACCTCGAGCTGCTCACCGCCAGCCAGCAGTACCAGCAGGCCAGCATCAACCTGACGCAGGCCGAGGCGGCGCGCTTTGCCGATTCGGCGGCCCTGATCCACGCCCTGGGCGGCGGCTGGTGGAACCATGGCAATGCCGACCAGAAATCCGCGGCGGACGGCAACTCGGAGCCCGCCAGCCAGCAACAGGGAGCAAACCCATGAAGAAACGCATGACCATCATGCTGGTCCTCGCCGGACTGGTGTTCGGGGGGATCTTCGGCTTCCAGGCCTTCAAGGGCTACATGATGCAGAAATACATGCGCGCCGGCGGCATGCCGCCGCAGACGGTTTCCACCACCGTGGCCGGCTATCAGGAATGGCAGCCGACGCTGGAGGCGGTGGGCAGCCTCAGCGCCGTGCGCGGTGCCGATCTGAGCACCGAACTTCCCGGTATCGTTTCCGCCATCCGCTTCAAGGAGGGCGACGACGTCAAGGCCGGTACGGTGCTGCTGGAGCTCAATGCCGACAGCGACATCGCCAAGCTGCATTCGCTGCAGGCCGCAGCCGACCTCGCGGCCACCACCTACAAGCGCGACAAGGAGCAGTTCGGGGTCAAGGCGATCAGCCGGCAGGCGCTGGATGCCTCGGAGGCGAATCTCAAGCAGGCGCGCGCCAGTGTGGCCGAGCAGCAGGCGCTGGTGGACAAGAAGGTGATCCGCGCTCCCTTTGCCGGTCGTCTGGGTGTGCGCAACGTCGATCTCGGCCAGTATGTGAATGCCGGTACGGCCATGGTGACGCTGCAATCGCTGGATCCGATCGATGCGGACTTCTACCTGCCGCAGCAGGCCCTGGGCCAGCTCAGGGTCGGCCAGGAGGTGACGCTGAAGACCGACGCCTGGCCGGGCGAGGTTTTCAGCGGCACGGTTGCGGTCATCGATCCGAAGGTCGATCCGAATACCCGCAATGTCAGGGTGCGCGCCCGGCTGGACAATCCGGACAAAAAGCTGCTGCCTGGCATGTACGGCAGCGTCGATATCGTGGCGGGCAAGACACAGCGCCTGATCACGCTGCCGCAGACGGCGGTGACCTACAATCCGTACGGCAACATCGTTTATCTGGTCGAGTCCGAGGGCAAGGACGAGAAGGGGCAGCCGAAGCTGGTGGCCAGGCAGGCTTTCGTCACCACCGGCGACACGCGTGGCGACCAGGTCGCCATCCTCAAGGGTGTCAAGGAGGGCGATGTCGTCGTCACCAGCGGCCAGATCAAGCTGCGTAAGGGTTCACCGGTGGTGGTCAATAACAGCATCCAGCCGGCCAACGAGCCCAATCCGCAGCCGAAAGACCAGTAAGGCAGCCATGCACCGATGAAATTCACCGATATCTTTATCCGCCGGCCCGTGCTGGCCATGGTCGTCAGCCTGCTGCTGCTGGTGCTCGGACTGCGCTCGTTCGGCATCCTGCCGGTGCTGCAATTCCCGCGCACCGAGAACGCGGTGATCACCGTGACGACGGTCTATTACGGCGCCGACCCGGATCTGGTTGCCGGCTTCATCACCACGCCGCTGGAAAACGCCATCGCGCAGGTCAACGGCATCGATTACATGACCTCGACCAGCACCAACAGCACCAGCACCATCACTGCCAACCTCAAGCTGAACTACGATTCCGACAAGGCGCTGACCGAGATGAGCGCCCAGATCAGCTCGGTGCTGAACCAGCTGCCGGCGCAGACACAGAAGCCGGTGATGAAGATCAGTATCGGCCAGACCATCGATGCCATGTACCTGGGCTTCTACAGCGACCAGCTGCCGTCCAACTACATCACCGACTACCTGCTGCGCGTCGTACAGCCGAAGTTGCAGTCCGTGGACGGCGTACAGACCGCCGAGATCCTGGGCGGCAAGAACTTCGCCCTGCGCGCCTGGCTCGATCCGAAGAAGATGTCGGCCTACAACCTGACCGCCACCGATGTCAGCGCCGCACTGGCGCAGAACGACTTCCTGTCGGGGCTGGGTAACACCAAGGGCCAGATGGTGCAGGTCAACCTCAACGCGTCCACCAACCTGCATTCGGTGGACGAATTCAGAAACCTGGTGATCAAGCAGCAGAACGGCGCCATCGTGCGGCTCAAGGATGTCGCCAACATCACGCTGGGTGCCGAGGACTACGAGTCGCAGGTCGCCTTCGACGGCAAGAAAGCGGTCTACATCGGTATCCAGGTCGCGCCGTCGGCCAACCTGCTCGATGTGGTCGCCGGCGTGCGCAAGGTGTTCCCGGATCTCCAGGCGCAGCTGCCGGAAGGCATCAACGGCAAGATCGTCTACGATTCCACCAAGTTCGTGAACAGCTCGATCCACGAGGTGGTCAAGACGCTGACCGAGGCGCTGATCGTCATCACCCTCGTCGTGTTCGCCTTCCTGGGCTCGCCGCGCTCGGTGCTGATTCCGGTCATCGCTATCCCGCTGTCGCTGGTCGGCACCTTCACGGCGATGCTGATCTTCGGTTTCTCGATCAACCTGCTCACCCTGCTCGCCTTCGTGCTGGCCATCGGTCTGGTCGTCGACGACGCCATCATCGTGGTGGAGAACGTCAACCGCCATATCGAGGAGGGCATGAAGCCGATTGCGGCCGCCATCCAGGGGGCGCGCGAACTGGGCGGGCCGATCATCGCCATGACGACGGTGCTGATCTCGGTCTACGTGCCGATCGGTTTCCAGGGAGGGCTGACGGGCGCTCTGTTCACCGAGTTCGCCTTCACCCTGGTCGGCACGGTGACCGTTTCGGCCATTATTGCGCTGACATTGTCGCCGATGATGTGTTCGCGCCTCTTGAGGCCGCATGCGGCGGACGATACGGGCTGGGAATCCCGTGTGGTGCATTACATCGACAGCCGTTTCGAAATGGTGCGGCACTGGTATGCGCGCGGTCTGCACGGGTCGCTGGACAGTTTGCCGGTAACCTGGACGTTCGCGCTGATCGTGCTGGGCAGCATCTATTTCCTTTATGCCGGTGCCAAGCACGAGCTGGCGCCGCAGGAGGACCAGGGCGTCATCATCGCCTCGGCGACGTCGGCACCGAATTCGACACTGCAGCAGCGTGAACCCTATGCACAGAAGATCTACCAGACCTATGCCGATCATCCGGAGACCGACCATGTCTTCCAGATCGATGCGCCGGGCCGGCTGATCGCCGGCATGGTGCTGACCCCGTGGGACGAGCGCAGCAAGACGGCCAGCGCTCTGCAGCCGGTAGTGCAGCAGGAGCTGAACCAGATCGCCGGCGTGCGCACCGTTGCCTTTCAGCCGCCGTCGCTGCCGGGCAGCCGCGGCCTGCCGATCCAGTTCATCATCGGCACCACGCAGCCGTTCGAGCAACTTAACGAGGTGTCGCAGGAGTTCCTGCACGAGGCACAGAAGAGCGGCATGTTCATGTTCATCGATTCGGACCTGCGCATCGACCTGCCGCAGTCGACGGTGGAGATCGACCGCAACAAGGCGGCCCTGCTCGGGCTGTCGATGAAGGATATCGGCGATGCGCTGGCCTCCATGCTTGGTGGCGGTTACGTCAACTACTTCAGCCTCTCCGGCCGCTCCTACAAGGTGATCCCGCAGGTGCAGCAGCGCTATCGCCTGAACACCGACCAGCTGCTGAACTACTACATCCGCACTGCCAACGGCACCTCGGTGCCGCTCTCCACCATCGTGCACATCACGACGAAGACGACGCCGGAAGCGCTGAACCATTTCCAGCAGCTGAATTCGGCGACCATCCAGGGCGTGGCGATGCCGGGGATCACGACGGGCGAGGCATTGAGCTACCTGAAGGGTGTTGCCGACCGGATGCTGCCGCAGGGCTATTCGGTCGATTACGGCGGCCAGTCGCGCCAGTTCGTGCAGGAGTCGAGCGGCTTTATCCTCACCTTCGTCTTTGCGCTGATCATCATCTTCCTGGCGCTGGCGGCGCAGTTCGAGAGCTTCCGCGACCCGCTGATCATCCTAGTGTCGGTGCCGATGTCGATTGCCGGTGCCCTGATCTTCATCAGCCTCGGCGTCGGCGGTGCCAGCATCAACATCTACACCGAGGTGGGCCTGGTGACTCTGATGGGGCTGATCAGCAAGCACGGCATCCTGATCGTCGAGTTCGCCAACAACCGGCAGCGTGAGGGCAAGTCCAAGCGCGAGGCGATCGAGGAGGCGGCCGCCATCCGTCTGCGGCCGATCCTGATGACGACCGCCGCCATGGTGCTCGGCGTACTGCCACTGATCGCCGCCAGCGGAGCCGGTGCCGTATCGCGCTTCGACATGGGGCTGGTGATCGCCAGCGGCATCGCCATCGGTACGCTGTTCACGCTGTTCGTCGTGCCGGCGGTCTACATGCTGCTGGCCACCGAGCATGCCCAGCAAGAGGAAAGCGAAGCGGCATCCGCCATCCACTAGGCGCGACCGAGGAGGTAACCATGATCCTGACCACCACACCGAACCTCGAGGGACAACCCATCAAGGCATACAAGGGGGTTGTCGTCGGCGAAGCGATCCTCGGCGCCAATATCTTCCGCGACCTGTTCGCCGGTATCCGCGACATCGTCGGCGGCCGTTCCGGCGCCTACGAAAAGGAGATGGCCAAGGCGCGACAGATCGCCCTGCAGGAGCTGGAGCAGCGCGCCGCCGAGCTGGGTGCCAATGCCGTGGTCGGCATCGACATGGACTACGAGGTGCTCGGCAAGGCGAACGGCATGATGATGGTCAGCGCCTGCGGCACGGCCGTGGTAGTCTGACCGGCGATGCGGTTGCTGGCCTGCGGCCTGCTGCTATTTTTCGCCGCACACCTGTTGCCGGCACGGCCGACCTGGCGTCAGGCGTTGCAGGAACGGCTGGGTCCGAACCTCTATCGCGGCCTGTTCTCGCTACTGTCGCTGGCCGGCTTCGTGCTGATCGTCGCAGGCTTTGTGCAGGCGCCGAAGCTGCCGCTCTGGCGACCGCCCTTCTGGGGCAACGTGGCGACCGTGCTGCTGATGCTCCTCTCCCTCTACAGCCTGATGGCCACCTATCTGCCCAGCAAGCTGCGCTCGATGACGGCACACCCGATGCTCTGGGGCGTCGTCTTCTGGGCCGCCGGTCACCTGCTGGCCAATGGTGACCTTGCGGCTGTGCTGCTGTTCAGCACTTTTTTGATCTATGCGCTGTTCGATATGGCCTCGGCCAACCGGCGCGGGGCGAGGCCGCAGGGTGGACTCGTGACTCTCAAACAGGAGGCGCGGGTATTGCTGGCCACGGCCGTGGCGTATGGGGTGCTGGTAGCGGCACACCCGTGGTTCGCCGGCGTGCGGGTGCTGAACCTGCCCTGATCGTTCAGTCGCGCTTGTCGAACAGGCCCGGGTAATATCGATCCACACAGGCCGGGCAGAGGCCATGGGTAATCTCCGCCCGGGTGTGTTTGTGAATGTAAACGTCGATCTGTTCCCAGTAGCCGTCGTCATCCCTGACTCTCTTGCAGCCGGCGCAGACCGGCAGCAGCCCTTTCAGTTCGCGTACCTCGGCGAGCGCGTCGGCAAGTTCCAGTTGCTGCCGGTGGGAGCGCTGCAGCAGTTTCAGCAGTGTATAGGTGATCGGAGTGGCGATGACGGAGGCGATGAGGATATCGATCAGCATCCAGGCTTCGACTTGCGGTGTGGACAGCAGCAGGGTGCTCGACCAGTCGAGCAGCAACGCCGCCAGCACGATACCGGTGACGAGAAGCACAGTGGCGCCGCCGATGCCCAGTTTCTGCAGAATCCGGAGAGCCATCGAATGACTCTAGACGGCCGGCGAAGGCGGCTGGAAGCGATTTGTTAGGCGACTGTGTCCGGAGCGCCCGTCAGAAGCCGAGGCCGGACTTTTCAGGCTGTTCAACTTTGACCTTCACGCCTGCCTCCGAGCAGGAGAGGGTGACGTTGGTGTAATCGAGCGGCATGACCCGCTCCTTCGAGAGATCGAAGGAACCGGTGATGGCCAGTACGCTGTCGGCAACGACGGAGTACGGGATGGCGCGGCAGTTGCCATTGGCCTGCACGATCAGCCGGGCCTTGCCGGAGGCGCTGGCGATGACGCCGACGGTGCCGTGGTCGATGACGTATTCGAGCACCTTGCCCCCGGCATGGGCAGGGGTGGCGGCGGCACACAGGCCGACGAGGGCGAGGCTGATGGCAAGGTGGCGATTCATGGTTCCTCCGAAAACAGAGTGGCAAGATAGGTGCAGGCTAAGGCATTCGCATGACATGCCAAGAGGCGGCGATTGTTTTCGGCAGGCTGGCCGCTAGATTGATACAGACACACGGGGAGGAAAAGATGGAACGCTTGCAGTCGCTGAATGAGCAGTTCGGTATCAAGGGGCAGCTGGAGTTTGCCGAAGGGCCCGGCGGCCTGGCGGTTGCCGAAATCCGCAATGCCGGCGGGCGTGCCACCGTCGCCCTGCAGGGAGCGCACGTGATGACCTTCGAGCCGCACGGCGACGAGCCTGTCCTGTGGCTCAGCGATTACGCGAAGTTCGCCCCCGGCAAGTCGATTCGCGGCGGCGTGCCGGTCTGCTGGCCGTGGTTCGGCGCGCACGCCTCCGATCCGGCGCTGCCCGCGCACGGCTATGCCCGTACCGTCGATTGGCAGCCGGTGGCCAGCGAGGCGCTGGCGGATGGTCGCACCCGCCTCGTCTTCGAGCTCATCGAGACCCCGGCCACCAAGGCGATGTGCCCGCATCCGCTGCGGCTGCGCAACACGATCACCGTCGGCACCACGCTCACCGTGGCGCTGGAAACGACCAACCTGAGCCAGACGCCGTTCCGGCTCACGCAGGCGCTGCACACCTATTTCGCGGTCGCCGACGTGCGGCGGATCAGTATCGAGGGACTGGAGGATTGCGACTACCTCGACAAGGTCGAGGGCTTCGCGCGCAAGCACCAGCAGGGGCCGGTGACCATCGCCCACGAGGTGGACCGCATCTATCTGGGAAGCGGCGACCTGCTCGAGATCCGTGATCCCGGCATGGAGCGGATCATCCGCATCACCAGCTCCGGCAGCCGGTCGGCAGTAGTGTGGAACCCGTGGATCGAGAAAGCTGAGAAGATGGGCGACTTCGGACCGGACGGCCATCTCGGCATGGTGTGCGTGGAAACGGCCAATGCAGCGGATGACTCCATAGAACTGGCGCCCGGTGCCGTGCATACGCTGTCGGCCGAATATGGCATCGAATATCTCTGAACACCGCTGACGTGGCGCGCCGGATGCTGCTGGCCCTCGCTGTTCTCGTCGTGGTGGTGCTGGCTGCGGGCTTTGCGCTGGGCATCCGCTCGCAAGCTATGGCACCGGCTACCGGATTGCAGAACGGGCAACTGCGCCCCTGTCCCGACTCTCCCAACTGCGTCTGCAGCGAGGCCTATGCCGACCCTCAGCATGCGATCGCCCCGCTGTCGCCGGGCAAGATGCCGCTGGCCAGGGCCTGGGCGGCACTGCAGCAGATCGTCGTGCGTCGCGGTGGCCATATCGAGAGCGTCGATGCCGGCTACCTGCATGCCACCTTCACGTCACGCCTGTTCCGCTTCGTCGACGATGTCGAGGCGCGTCCCGATACCGAAGCCGGGGTGATCCATATCCGCTCGGCCTCGCGCGTCGGCCGTTCCGATCTCGGCGTCAACCGGCAGCGGGTCGAAGCCATCCGGCAGGAACTCGTATCCACACTGCAGACATCCGGGTCCGACTGAGGACTGTTCGTTGGCTGGCTTTGTCCTTTCTGTTCAGTTTTGATTCAGTGACGCTTCCTATGTTGCCGCCTGGTCGCCTAGCCTGCGGCCACAATTTGTCTGACAGGAGAGTTTCATGAAACGCTGGATCATTGCGGCGCTGGCCGCAGCAACGCTGGGTGCTACCGCAGCTCAGGCCTCGGACCCGTACGTCGGTATCGGCGTCGGCGGCTTCAATATCGACAATGGCGTGAGCAAGAAGATGGCAGCGGGAGCCTACCTGCAGGTCGGTGACGACTTTTCCCAGTATCTGGGTGGCGAGGTGCGCATCGGCGCCAGCGACCGTACCGGCCAGGCATTCCCGTTGCAGGCGCAGACCCGGATCGACTACTTCGCGGCTGCCTACCTGAAACCGCGTTACGAGCTGAACGAACAATACACCGTCTACGGCCTGCTGGGCGTGGCCACGGTTCGTGCCAGCTACGCCGCTCCCGGTACGCTGCAGCAGAAGAAGACGCGTAACGGCTTCGCCTACGGCCTGGGTATCGACTACCGCTACAACGAGAATGTCAGCTTCGGTGCCGAGTGGTCGCATATGCTGACCAAGCCGAGCATCACGCCGGCCGCGATCGGCACCAACTTCCAGGGTGTGAGCAGCAGCGTCTACACGGCCAGCCTGAAGTACCACTTCTTCTGATCGATAGGAAATCGAAAAGCGCCCGGCGATCTGCATTGCCGGGCGCTTTTGTTTGTTGCCTGAGAGTAATTATCTGGCGGGTTGTTCCGGAGCCCCTTCAAACAGCGGCAGAAACTCGCCATACCCCTCTTTCTGCAGGTCCGCCACGGGGATGAAGCGCAATGCCGCCGAATTGATGCAGTAGCGCAGTCCGGTCGGCGGCGGGCCGTCGTTGAAGACATGGCCGAGGTGCGAATCGGCATGCTTGCTGCGCACCTCGGTTCGCGTCACGAACCAGCTGCGATCCTTATGCTCGACGATATTGGCCGGCACCAGTGGCCGCACGAAGCTCGGCCAGCCGGTGCCCGATTCGAACTTGTCGGTGGAGCTGAACAGCGGTTCGCCGGAGACGATGTCGACATAGATGCCGGGGCGATGGTTGTCCCAGTAGGCGTTGTGGAACGCCTGCTCGGTAGCGCTTTCGCGCACGACCTCGAACTGCAGGGGCGTCAACTGCTGCTGCAGCATCGCATCGGACGGACGCTGCCAGTGCGGATCGGCAGCCAGATCGCCCGCCAGCGCCTGGGTGGCGGCGAGCAGGGTGACGACAATCAGGATCAAGGGTGTGACTTTCATGTCCATTGGTCCTCTCCGGGCAGCCGTTCTTACAATCTGGATCGAACGCCGGAATGCGTGGCGATCGGGCAATAGGGCTAGTCGCGCAGCAGCAGTCGGTGCATCACCGCGATGCAGCGGTCCATGACACAGTTGATGCCGCCTTCCTTGGCGATGCGGGCGGCTTCGTCGCTGGCGATTCCCTGCTGCAGCCACAATGTGCCGGCACCGATGCCGACCGCCGCTTCGGCGATCGGCGGCGTGGCTTCAGCCTTGCGGAAGACATCGACGATATCGACATGCACCGGGATGGAGGCGAGGTCCGGATAGACCTTCTGGCCGAGGATGACGTCGGCCTGCGGATGCACGGGAAATACCCGATATCCCTTGTCGATCAGGAAGGCGGTGATCTGGTGGCTAGTGCGGTCGGGTTTCGGCGAGCAGCCGACCACGGCGATGGTTTTCGCCGTCTTCAGCAGGCGGGCGATCTCGGCATCGTCGGGATTTTCAAAGGTCATAAGCATCACCTCGCATTGCCGTTTTCGGTTTCAGCATAGCCCGTCCGGTGACCCCGGAAAACCGCGGGCTGACAGTCGGGCGTCTTTTCTGTGATAATGCGCCGCCTCTAGCCCTTATACAGGGGGCCAAAGCGACAAGCGGGCGAAGGATTTCAATCATGTCGATGAAGTATTTAACCGATGACCTGCGCATCAGCGGTATCCGCGAAGTGGCGGCGCCGTGCGATGTGCATGCCGATTACCCGATCAGCGAAAACGCTGCCCGCACCACTTTCCATACCCGCGAGGAGATCCAGCGTATCCTGCACGGCCGCGATGATCGGCTGTTGGTCGTCATCGGTCCCTGCTCGATCCACGATCCGGCGGCAGCTCTCGAATATGCCGGCCGCATCAAGGCGATGCGCGAGGAGCTCGGCAAGGATCTGCTCATCGTCATGCGCGTCTATTTCGAGAAACCGCGCACCACGGTCGGCTGGAAGGGCCTGATCAACGATCCGAACCTCGACGGCACCTTCGAGATCAACAAGGGAATCCGGCTGGCGCGCAAGCTGCTGCTCGACATCAACGAGACGGGTGTGCCGGCCGGCAGCGAGTTCCTCGACCTGATCACGCCGCAATACTTTGCCGATCTGGTCAGCTGGGGCGCGATCGGCGCCCGCACCACCGAAAGCCAGGGTCACCGCGAACTCGCTTCCGGCCTCTCCTGCCCGGTCGGTTTCAAGAACGGCACCGACGGTGGCTTCCAGGTGGCCATTGATGCCATTCGGGCAGCCAGCCATCCGCACCATTTCCTGTCGCTGACCAAGGCGGGCAAGTCGGCCATCTTCTCGACGCGCGGCAACAGCGATTGCCACATCATCCTGCGCGGCGGCAAGGAGCCGAACTACGATACCGAGAGCGTGGGGCGAGCCGTCGCCGAGATGGAGAAAGCGGGCGTCGCCACCGGCCTGATGATCGATTGCAGCCATGCCAACAGCCGCAAGCATTACGAGCGGCAGGTCGAGGTCGGATACGATGTCGCCGGCCAGATCGCCGTCGGCAACCGCAAGATTGTCGGCCTGATGGTCGAGAGCCATCTGCAGCCAGGGCGCCAGGATGTGGTGCCGGGTGAAGAGCTCGAATACGGCGTCAGTATCACCGATGCCTGCCTGGGCTGGGACGATTCGGCCGATCTGTTGCGGGTGATGGCCGAGGCGGTCCACAAGCGCCGCAAGTCGATCAGCTGACAACAAAAAAGCCGCGGCAAATGCCGCGGCTTACTTTGCCCATTCGATCGGGATCAGTCCTGCTCGCCCTTCTCCTGCGCTTCGTTGATGCGCAGCGTGCGGCCGGCATATTCGGTGCCGTTCAGGTGCTGGATGGCCGATTTCGCCTCGGACGGCGCCATTTCGACAAAGCCATAGCCTTTCGAGCGGCGGCTTCGGCGATCCTTGACGATACGCACGTCGATCACCTTGCCGTAGGGTGCAAAGATGTTCTTCACCTCGTCCTTGCCAGCGCCGAACGGCAGGTTGCCGACATAGATCGTCGTCTTGCCGGATGACGACTTGCTGCCCGCCGCCTTGCGGCAGTTGGCCAGCAGGCCGCCGAGCAGCACACCCGCCAGGAGGCCGGTGGCGAAAATCGAGGCGACGGGAGCGTCGCCCATGCCGAGATAGGGCTGGGCATAATAGCCGATCAGGCTGATCACCGCGGCAACAGCGAGCAGTTTGGGAATACCGGAACAACGCATTCGATTCAACTCCAGGGAAATTTGCGCAACACTGCCAACAAATACTGTAAAACGCACGCAAAACCGATGCGGATCACCATGAAAATGCCTATGGATGCATTTTTTCCGCAGCGCTCTAGATTTGGCCCATGAGCCGCAAAGTGATTCCGATCCAGATCGAAGGTAGTGCCGCAAACGGACAGACAGCCCAGCCGCTGGCCGGCAAGCCCTCCTGGCTGAAGGTGCGCGCGCCGATGTCGCCGGAATACCGCCGGCTGGTACAGCTGATGCGCGGACTGAAGCTGAACACCGTCTGCGAGGAAGCCTCCTGTCCGAATATCGGCGACTGCTGGAAACACGGCTCGGCGACTTTCATGATCCTCGGCCGGGTCTGCACCCGCACCTGCGCCTTTTGCGATGTCGAGACGGGCCGCCCAGACCCGGTCGATCCGGAGGAGCCGGTCAATCTGGCGAAGGCTGTGGCGGAGATCGGCCTCAAGCACGTGGTGATTACTTCGGTGGACCGCGACGATCTGACCGACGGCGGTGCCGGCCACTATGCGACGGTGATCCGCGAGCTGAAGGCACGCCAGCCGGAGGTGACCATCGAGGTGCTGACCCCCGACTTCCAGCGCAAGCCTGCCTCCTGTCTCGAGACGGTGATCGCGGCGAAGCCCGACATCTTCAACCACAACCTCGAAACCGTGCCGCGGCTCTATCGCTCGGTACGGCCGGGTGCCCGCTACTTCACCTCCCTGCGCCTGCTGCAGCGCGCCAAGGAGCCGGATGCAGGCATGGTCACCAAGTCGGGCATCATGGTGGGACTGGGCGAGGAGCGCGACGAGATCCTGCAGGTGATGGACGACCTGCGCGAAGCGGGTGTCGATATCCTGACCATCGGCCAGTACCTCAGGCCGAGCGAGAAGCATCATCCGGTGATGAAGTTCTGGTCTCCCGAGGAGTTCGACGATCTGAAGTACCTGGCCGAGAAGAAGGGCTTCGGCATGGTCGCCTCAGGCCCATTGGTGCGTTCATCCTTTCACGCCGATGAGGTATTCCAGGCGCTGAAACTGCGCCGGGGATAAGCACGCCCTGTCGCCGTCTGCCGCATGTCACATAGATGCGGTTGACCCCTATCAGCCTCGCTTATACGTTCAAGCTCCAGGGGTTCAATCCCTAGGGAGGTGCGTCATGAGCAAGGCCTTTCTCCGATTCCCGGTTCTTATTGCCTGCATCGGCATGCTTTCCTCGTGTATGCCACATACCAATGGGGATTCACCGGCGGCAAAACGCGATGCAGTCCTTCAGATGCGCAGCGATACGCTGGCGCAGTTGTACAAGGATCACCCGGCCGCCCGCTCCGATATCCATAAGTCGGCCGGTTATGCCGTCTTCAGCGATGTTGGCGTCAACATCATCCTGCTGTCTGCCGGCGGCGGCGAGGGCGTGGCGCACGACAATCACACGGGTCGGGACATCTACATGAAGATGATCTCCGGCGGCTTCGGCCCGGGGCTGGGCATCAAGGATTTCCGCGGTGTGTTCGTGTTCCATACCGACAAGGCGTTCGATCAGTTCGTCAACAGCGGCTGGGAAGCCACCGCTCAGGCCGATGTCGCCGCCAAATCGGGCAAGAAAGGCAAGGCCGTCTCCGGCGCGATTACGGTTGCCCCTGGCGTTGACCTATACCAGATCACCGAGAACGGACTGGCGCTCCAAGCCACGATCCAAGGTACCAAGTACTACAGGGACGATGAACTGAACGGTACATAGTTGCCGCGAAACGACGTAAGGTCTGAACGATCGGCTTCGTTGGGGGATATGGTTACTTGTCCGCTTCCAGGTAGAGATAGGTGAAACCGGCGGCGATACCGCCGCCGCTGCTTTTGCCGCCGATCGGCTGCAGCGAGACGCTGCCGTCATCCTTGCCGATGGGCGCGGTATTGCCGACGGTTAGGCCGAAGGTCACGCCGCCGCCCATCCCCGAATATTTGCCGGCCAGCTGGTAGGTCCCCGGCTTGAAATGGAGAGCCAGCACCGAGTAGCGGATGCTGGTGTGCTTGTCGAGGTTGACGTCGATACCGAAGCCGATGCCCGTTTCGCCCTTGTAATGTTCGACCGGGCCGCCATCCCGGGGCGTGAACTCGCAGCGGACCTCGCGCGTCGAGTGGAGCATAAGGTCGACGCCGGAGTGAGGCACGATCTTGCAGGCGAGCGTGCCGACGATGTATTTCGGGGTCTCGGCCTTGCCGGCCAGGGCAGTACCCGCAGGCAATAGCGCAGCCGTCAGGAACATCCCGGTCAGCAGGGATTTGGGCATTTTCCACATATCGGTTGCAACCTCCATCCGGCGGTATCCTTAACATAGCCCAGCCCATGGTCGCCAGGCCAGCGCTGCCGACCGGCTATTCCCTTGCCGGCCCTTGATATAGCTTTGCCGCTTATGCGCTATTTCCAGACCGAGGCCGAAGCGGCCGCATTTTCTTCCGATCACTGGCCGCTGACCCGCCGCGGCTTCGACCTCGGTTGGGCGGCACCGAGCACCGAAAGCCGCGTCATGCCGTCGTCGGCCGCGATCCGCTCCGCCTGGGACCGGGCTGAAGCGATCCGCCTGCCGGGCCTCCTGTTCGAGCATCTGCCGCAACATGCCGATGCCATTCGCGATGCGCTGACCATCATGCGGCGGGTACGCGACGGCGAGAGTTGCGCCGACATTCTCTCCGACGAGCCCTACCATGGCCGCCTGCAGCCCGATTTCGACCTGCTGGCTCCGGTTTACAACGAAACCGACGAGCAGGAGATCGAGAAGGTGGTGTTCGATGCCGTGAAATCGGGCGAGGTGCATGCCGAGGATCTGTGGATGAAGTGCTCCTGCCTCTCCTTCCACGAGCCGGACGAATCGATCCGCTTCCGCTTCTCCTACGGCATGGAGATGTACAAGTCGCACGAGGGTGATCTGCTGCGCGAGCGGTTGGCTGCCGAACTGGCGGCACGCGTCTTTCCGGAATGCGCCATCGTTACCGAGCATCCGGAACTCAACGACCTGCTCGACGAATCGCTCGGTTATCGCCCCGAATACGTCGAGAAGATCATCTTCTCCAACGCGCCGGAGGGCGGTGCGCAGTTCCACCAGGATGTCGAGAAGGGGCACTCAGGCGTGCTCTACGCCCAGCTTTACGGCCATACCGGCTGGCTGGCGCTGCCGCGCGCAGCGCTGCTGGAGGCCGCCGCCGCATTCATTGCCGATCCTGCCAATGCACAGGTCATGGCGCGCGTTTTCCCGCAGGCGGCTGATCGCCAGCGGCTGGAAGCACTGGCGGCCGATCCCGCGCAGATGGCGGCACTGGTCGAGGCCGATGACCAGCAGGTGCTGGAGCGTTTCCTCAACACCGTACCCGAATTCACCCGCCTCTTGATCGATGCCGGCTGGGGCACGGTGCTGTCGCCCGGCGATGTGATCCTGCTGCCGCAGGCTTCCACCGAGCACTGCTGCTGGCATTCGGTCTTCTGTCTCGACGACAAGCCCGGCCACTCCCTCTCCTTCGCCTTCATCGATCCTGCCGTCGCCCGCTAGACGGCGGCCTTCGGCGAAACGGCCGGATCTGGCCTAAGCTTTCTACGTGACCATTGCCATACGATGGCAATGGTCGACCCTGACGGAGCACGGCGCAGAGTAGCCACTCGCGATATTCCGGGCTTTCTGCGTTCGGGCTTGTGCCTTTGTGTCCGGCGCCATGCCATGCCGGGCAAGGAGGTTCTTATGGCCAACCGTCTGATCCATGCGACCAGCCCCTACCTGCAGCAGCACGCCGACAACCCGGTCGACTGGCAGCCGTGGAGCGAAGAGGCCTTCGCCGAGGCGGGCCAGCGGGATTGTCCGGTGCTGCTCTCGATCGGCTACTCCACCTGTCACTGGTGTCATGTCATGGCGCACGAGTCGTTCGAGGATGCCGAGGTTGCGCATGTGCTCAACCGCCATTTCGTCTGCATCAAGCTTGATCGCGAGGAACGGCCTGAACTCGATGCCATCTACATGCAGGCGGCGCAGGCGCTGACGGGCAGTGGCGGCTGGCCGCTGAACGTGCTGCTGACCCCCGACCGCCGGCCGTTCCATGCCTTCACCTACCTGCCGAAGCGGTCGCGCTTCGGTCGACCGGGCCTGATCGAAACGGCGGAGCGGATCGCCGAGCTGTGGACGCATGAGCGCAAGCGGGTCGAACGCTCGGCCGGCGAGCTGACCGATGCGGTGATCGGGCAGTCGAACTGGTCGCTGCCGGGCCGCGCCGATGCCCAGCTTGCCGATGCCGCCTGGGGTCAATTGACCCGCATCTTCGATGCCGAATACGGCGGTTTCGGTGCAGCGCCGAAATTCCCCTCGCCCCACCAGTTGCTGTTCCTGCTCCGCTACGGGGTGCTGAAGGAGCAGTCGCAGGCGATCAATATGGTTGTCCGCACGCTCGACGCGATGCGAAAGGGAGGCATTCACGACCAGCTGGGTGGCGGCTTCCATCGCTACTCCACCGATGCTAAATGGCTGGTGCCGCATTTCGAGAAGATGCTCTACGACCAGGCGATGCTGCTCCTGGCCTATAGCGAGTCCTGGCAGGTGACGCACGACGATGGTTTCGCCGATACGGCACGCGGCATCGCCGATTACCTGCTGCGCGACATGCGCGATGCGGGCGGTGCCTTTTACTCCGCCGAGGATGCCGATTCCGAAGGCGAGGAGGGCAGGTTCTACGTCTGGAGCGAGACCGAGATCGACGCGCTACTGGACGAGGATGCCGCGGCCTTTAAACGGGCGTTCGGGATACTGCCGGAAGGAAACTTCCATGATGAGGCAACGGGCCGGCGCAGTGGCACCAACATCCTCCACCTGGCGGATACCGCCGCGATGCCGGCCGAACGTTTGTCTATGGCGAAAGCGAAACTGCTGACAGCGCGTGGCAAGCGTGTGCGCCCCTTCCGCGACGACAAGATCCTCGCCGACTGGAACGGCCTGGCCATCGCCGCACTCGCTGCCGCCGGCCGTATCCTCGATGTGCCGGCCTATATCGAGGCGGCAGCCACCGCGGCGCGCTTCGTGCTGGAGCGGCTGCGCGACGACAGCGGTGCCCTGTTGCACAGCTGCCGGCAGGGCAAAGCCGGGGGGCGGGCACAACTCGACGACTATGCCTGCATGGTCTGGGGTCTTCTGGAACTGTATGGCGCGACTTTCGAGCCGGAGTGGCTGCAATCGGCGTTGCGGCTGAACGGTGCCATGCTGGCCCGTTTTGCTGCCGAGGAGGGTGGCTTCTACATGGCCGAGGCGAGCGATGAGCTGATCGTGCGGCCGCTGACCGCTTTCGACGGCGCACTCCCCTCCGGCAACAGTGTCGCCATGCATAACCTGCTGCGGCTGGCGCGGCTGACCGGCGATGCCGCCATGGAGTCGCGGGCCGCCAGGCTGGCCGATCGTTTTGCGGGGCTGGCCGGGCAGGTGCCAGTGGGGCTGGCTCATATGCTCAGCGCGCTGCTGGTGGCTGCAGCCTCCGGTTGCGAGATCGTACTATCGGGGGACCGGCAGTCGGCGGATGCCGCCGCCATGCTGGAGGTGCTGCGGGAAAAATTCCGGCCGACGCTGAGTGTGGTGTGGCGCGAGGCGGTCACCGAACAACTGGCACCTTTCCTGCGCGACCTGCCGGAGGCCGGCAGCCGGGTCACGGCCAGCATCTGCGAGGATTTCCAGTGCCACCTGCCGGTAGTCGATGCTGCCGGCCTCGCCGGCCAGCTGGACAGCTACGTGCAGCACTGAGCGCTGTGCGTTCGGTTAATAGAAGCCGTTGTCGTTGAGATCGGGCGGGATGAAGCCCGTTATGCGCTCCACGCCCGTGTTGATGCCGCCATCGGGCAGTAGTTCCAGCCAGCGATAACCGGGTGATTGTTCGTCGAGCGCAAAATCGTCGATGCGAGGTGCGAACTGCACGCAGGTGGAGGGTGAGCCGAACAGGCGGATGCCCTCATAGTCGCCGTCGAACTCCTGGTGCACGTGGCCGAACAGCACGCCGCGCACCTGCGGATGGCGGCGGATGACGGTCCAGAAATCGCCGGCGTTGTCGAGCGGAATCTCGTCGATCCAGCGGCTGCCCACCGGGTGCGGATGATGGTGCAGGGCGACCAGCGCATGCTTGCCGCGGGCGTTGTCGAGCAGCGCGTCGAGCCGCTCCAGCTCTGTCTTGCCCAGCTTGCCCGCCACCTTGCCGGAGTCGTGGGTGTTCAGCGCGATCACCTGCCAGCCGCCCAGCAGCAGGTCGCTTTCGTGCCGGCGATGCTGCAAGAGCGGCTGCAGCAGTTCGGTTTTCAGCCGGTTCAGGTTGGCATGGTTGCCCGGAGTGACGAGGAACGGCACCGGCCAGTCGGCGAGCAGCTTGTGCAGTTTCCGGTAGGTGGCGGCCGCCTCGTCCTGCGCCAGATCGCCGCCGAGGATCACCGCGTCCGGTTTCGGAAACTGCTTCCGTGCCTTCTTCAGCACCGCCTTGAAACTCGCCAGCGTGTCGATGCCCTTCAGCCGCCGTTCGGGGTCGGCATAGAGGTGGGTATCGGTGAGATGCAGGATGACCGGCATGGCGGGAAGCTAGAAGGCCGTCGGCAGCGCGCTTGTGATTTCCGACACGTTTCTCTCTAGTCGAGGAACATGCCGATGAACTTCAGGTAGCGGGTTTCCGGCATCGCCGGCAGCCAGGGGTGATCGGCGCCCGCACCGCCCTCGTAGACGATCTGGGCACCGCGGCCCGCTTCACGGATGCCGGCGACCGTCGCCTTGCGGAAGTCGTCGGCCGACACCAGCCCCGAACAGGATGCGGCACAGAAGATGCCTCCCGGTTTCACCAGTTTCGTTGCCTCCATGGCCAGCTTCTGGTAGCCGCGCAAGCCCTCCTGCATGCGGTTGCGGCTCTTCACGAAGGCCGGCGGATCGCAGATCACGACGTCGAAGCGCTCGCCCTTGGCCGCCATCTCCGGCAAGACGCGCATGATGTCGGCCTGTACTCCCTGCCAGCGCTCAGCGAAACCGGCCGCCTCGATATTGCGTTTCGCCCAGCCGAGAGCGATCTCCGAGGCATCGATGCTGACGACCTCGGCGGCGCCGTGCTCCAGCGCCTTGACCGCGAAGGCACCAACATAGGCGAACAGGTCGAGCACGCGCTTGCCCTTGCAGAGCCGACCGATCCATTCACGGTTCGGTCGCTGGTCGTAGAAGTAACCGGTCTTCTGCCCCTCCAGCGCATGGCACTGCATCGGGATGCCGGTTTCGTTGGCGGTGACGATGCCGTCGCCACGGCCCTTCCATGTTTTCGTATAGCTCTCCAGCCCCTCGTAGCGGCGGGAGTTGGCCTTGTTGTTGATGTAGATGTTGGCGGGATTCACCAGTACATCGATGGCGGCAGCGATGTTGTCGAGCTCGAGCTCGATGCCGGCGGTGTGCGCCTGCAGCACGACATCGTCGCCGAAACGGTCGACGATCAATCCCGGCAGCTTGTCGCCCTCACCGTGCACCCAGCGGTAGTGCGGGGTCGCAAACGCCCAGTCGCGGCGCGCCAGCGCCTGGCCGAGCCGCTC
>DATLWR010000011.1:0-16199 GCA_035576205.1 Mariprofundaceae bacterium | reverse complement strand
GACGGTGGCGGCGATGGAGTTGTGCCCCAGCCCAAGCCCCTCGGCGACACCGGCGGCGATGGCGATGACGTTCTTCAGTGCGCCGCCCATGGCGACTCCCGTCGGGTCGTCGCTGGAATAGACGCGGAAGTTGGTGTCGTCGAAAAAGGCGGCGGCACGGCCGGCCAGCACAAGGTCGGCGGCGGCCATGGTGATGGCGGTGGGTTGGCCCTTCGCCACCTCCTGCGCGAACGACGGGCCGGAGAGCAGTGCGACCCGCTCGGCGGCGAGGTGCTTCAGCAGCATTTCGTCGGTGCGGACCAGTGTTTCGGGATGCAGCCCCTTGAAGGCGGCGATGACCGGATAATTACCGTCGGCAAGCTGCGGCAAAACGCTTTCGGCAGCCGAACAGGGCAGTGCTACGACGCAGGCTTCGATACTGTCGATAGCCTCGGCGAGGGATGCCGTGACATGCAGCGAGGCCGGAAAGCGGATGCCGGGCAGGTAACGGCCGTTCTCGCGCGCCTGCTCCATGCCGGCGGCGATGTCGGCCGAACGGCCCATGAGTCTCACCTCGCGGCCGGTGCGCGACAGCACCATCGCGAGTGCGGTGCCCCACGAGCCCGCACCGAGGACAGCCACAGGCCTACGATTCATCTTCTCCTCCATAACCATGCCAGACCGGCCGCAAGAGCGAGCACCAGGCTAGCAGCCACCCAATCGCCGAACCGCTGATAAAGCGTGGTGTGCGTGGAGGTGCGATATGTACCGTGCAGTACACCGGTCGTCCACCAGGGCATGTTGGCCACGATGTGGCCGTCCGGTGCGATGATGCCGGTAACGCCGGTGTTGGCGGCACGCAGCACATAGCGGCCGGTCTCGACGGCGCGCATGCGGGCCGCCTCGAAATGCTGCCAGGCGGCGGGACTCCGGCCGTACCAGGCGTCGTTGGTGACCACCACCAGGACGTCGGCGCCATCCCTGACGCGTTTGCGGGCCTGTTCGGGAAAGATCGATTCGTAGCAGACCAGGGTGCCGAAGTGGCCGGCGGAGCTCTTCAGTACGCCGCTGTCGTCGGCCGGCAGGAAGTCGCCGATGTCGGGCACCAGCTTGTGCAGCCAGGGCAGCCACGACGGCACATATTCGCCGAACGGCACCAGGTGCTGCTTGCCGGCGAAGGCGAGTTCCTTGGCGCCTGGTTCGAACAGGTAGAGGCCGTTCTGTGCCTTGCGGTCTTCACCGAGCAGCTTCAGGCCGCCGAACAGCACCGGCTTGTCCCAGCGCTGCATGCGTTCAAGCAGCCACTGCCGCCAGTCGGGTGCCTCGGAGAGGAAAAAGGGGACGGCCGCTTCCGGCCAGACGATGACGTCGCTCAGGTAGGCCGAGCTTTGCGACAGGCGGGCCAGGCGCTGCATGGTTTCGTTGAGGAATGCCGCATCCCATTTCACATCCTGCGGGATATTCGGCTGCACGAGCACCACCTGCCGTTCGGGCCCATCAGCATCCGGGCAGGAGGGAGCCACTGCGGTCAGGATCGCGATGGCGGCGAGGCCGGCCAGTCCGGCCTTCCAGGCAAAACGGGAAAAGGTGAGGGTCAGGGCGGCGGCAGCCAGGGTCGGCAACAGTGTGGCGCCGTAGACGCCGGTGATCGAGGCCCAGCCGACGGCGGGCGTATCGAGGACGAGGTCGCCGAGCGCCGTCCACGGCAGGCCGGTGAACAGATGGCCGCGCAGCCACTCCTCGAGCATGCCGAGCGTCGGAAAGAGCAACAGCATGTCGTAATGGTTGCGCGAAAGGCGGCTGGCTGCCCAGCCCCAGGCGCCCGGGAACAGTGCCAGTGCGGCACCCACCAGCGCGACGCAGAACAGCGAGAGGGCATAGGGCAGGTGGCCGTAGGTGGTGAAGGTGTCGGCCAGCCACCAGGCGCCGAAACCGAACCAGCCGAAACCGAATGCGAAGCCGATCAGGAAGCCGCGGTTCCGGTTCGCATGCACATATACCAGCTGCCGTTCCCGCAGCAGGGCGACCCAGCCGGCCAGTGCCAGCACCCCCAGCCAGTCGTGACCGTAGGGGGCGAAGGCGAAGGGCATCAGGCTGCCCAGCAGCAGGGCGGTTGCCAGGCGAACCGGTAGCTGCCAGGGGGCGGGCATCAGGCGGACTCTTTCGATTTGAGGCGCAGGCGGATTTTCAGGATGCGCCGCGGGTCGGCTTTCAGGATGGTGATGGCCAGCCCGTCGATATCGATCTTCTCGCCTTCCGTCGGGATGCGCTCCAGCCGGCTGGTGATCAGGCCGGCGATGGTGTCGTAGTCGCCTTCCGGAATGTCGACGCCGATCTCTTCGGCCAGGTCTTCCACGTGCATCCGCCCCATGACGATATAGCTGCCGTCCGGCTGCTGGATGCACTCCTCGTCGTTGTCGGATTTGTCGCCCCGCTCCCTGAACGAGCCGACCAGTTCGGTGAGCAGGTCGGCGAGCGTGATCAGGCCGGCGGTGCCGCCGTATTCGTCGTGCACGATGGCGATATGGCACGATTCGCTTCGCATCTCGTCGAGAATGCCGAGCGCCTGCGCCAGTTCCGGTACCCTGAGGCAGTGGCGGACGATCGACGGCAGCGAGGTTTGCGTACCCTCGACGCGGGCGGCGATGACGTCCCAGATGTGCACGACGCCGAGGATGTGGTCGAGATCGCCGTCCATGACCGGCAGCCGGCTGACACCGGTGCGGATGAACACCTTCTCGACCTCGTGCAGCGGCATGTCGGCCGGCACGGCGTGGATTACCGAGCGCGGCACCATGATCTCGCGTACCCGAAGGTCACCGAACTCGACGACCCGCTCCAGCATGTCGCGCTGGTCCTCCGAGCGGACGGCCACGGCCCGCTGCAGGATGCTGAGCAGTTCGTCGCTGTCGTGGCCGGGACGCATGTGGTCGAGGATCAGGCTGCGTAGCGATCGTTTCCAGCGGGATATTCGGGAATTCATGTTTGCTCCGGGGGATAGGGGTCGTGAAGGCCGAGTGAGCGCAGGACATTGCGCTCCAGTCCCTGCATGATCTCGGCATCCGCATCGGCATCGTGTTCGTGGCCGAGCAGATGCAGAACAGCATGGACAATCAGGTGCAGGGCGTGGGCTGCCATCGGCAGCTCCAGGCGGTCGGCCTCCTGCTGCACGAACGGCATGGCCAGCACAATGTCGCCGAGCGGCTGCGACGGGTCGAATTCCGGCCCCTCCTGCATCGGGAAGGAGAGAACATCGGTCACCTTGTCCTTGTGCCGCCACTGACGGTTGAGCTGTCGTACCTCGTCGTCGGCGGCGAAGCGGATGCAGAGTTCGGGTTCGGCATCCAGACCGGCTGCATGGCAGGCGGCCCGCACGGCGGCAGTGATGTCGGCTAGTTCCGGGATCGCTAGGTCGTCGATCCCGTCATCCACGATCACGTCAATCATCGGCACGCTGCTCGTAGGCGTTGACGATGCGCTCCACCAGCCGGTGGCGGACGACGTCGCGGCCGGTCAGCCGGCAGGTGCCGACTTCCTCGACGTCGGCCAGCACGTCGAGCGCGTGCATCAGGCCGCTGTGCTGGTGGCGCGGCAGGTCGACCTGCGTGACGTCGCCGGTGACCACCATCTTGGAGCCGAATCCGAGCCGGGTCAGGAACATCTTCATCTGCTCGCGGGTGGTATTCTGCGCCTCGTCGAGGATCACGAAAGCGTCGTTCAGCGTGCGGCCGCGCATGTAGGCCAGCGGCGCGATCTCGATGCGGCCCGACTCCTGCATGGCGTTCATCTTCTCTAGCCCGAGCATGTCGGCCAGCGCGTCGAACAGAGGTCGCAGGTACGGGTCGATCTTCTGCTGCAGGTCGCCCGGCAGGAAGCCGAGCTTCTCACCCGCCTCGACGGCCGGGCGGGTCAGAATGATGCGCTCGACCTGATTGCCGGCGAGTGCGGCGACGGCGGCGGCGACGGCGAGATAAGTCTTGCCGGAGCCGGCAGGTCCCACGGCGATGGTCAGCACCTGCTCCTGGATGGTTTTCAGATATTTGCGTTGATTCGCCGTCTTGCCGCGGATATGGCGGCGCCCGGCGATCAGGACGTCGCCAGGTTCGGGTTCGGCAGTGGCTTCGGGGGTTTCAGGCTGGTCGCGCAACATGCCCTCTACGATGACATCGGTGATCGGGCCATTCAATGCCTTGTCGGTCAATCGGAGGATGACAGCGGCTGCTGCCTCGGCCTTGTCGCCCTCGACATGCCAGTCGCCGGGCTGGCCCAGGAAGCGGACGCCGAAATGTTTCTCGATCCGTTGCAGGATGCGGTTGCCGGGGCCGCAAATCTGCTGCAGCACGGCTGGGGCGAGCGCCTCGAGACGCAAGGGAATGTTCATGGTATCTGAATCATGGACGGTCGGAAGCGCGGTGCCAACAGTAGGCCCTACTCGGCAATCACCAGCTCGCCGCGCAGCGACTGGCCGTAGCTGGCGACGATGCGCATCGGCATGACCTGGCCGATCTGGCGCGGCTGGCCGCGGAAGTGGACGATCTTGAAGTCCGGTGTGCGGCCTTCCATGTCGCCCGGGTTGCGACCTTCCTTCTCGACCAGCACGTCGAGCACCTTGCCGACCTGGCGGTCGAGTGCGCTCTTCGCCTGCTCGCGGGTCAGCTCCAGCAATGCCTGCAGCCGTTCGTCCTTCACTTCTTCGGGGACGTTGTCCTCTGCCTTGGCGGCCGGGGTGCCGGGACGCGGCGAATACTTGAAGCAGAAGGTGGAGTCGTAGCCGACCTCGCGCATCAGATCGAGGGTCGCCTGGAAGTCCTCGTCGGTTTCGCCCGGGTAGCCGACGATGAAGTCGGAGGAGAGGGCGAGGTCGGGGCAGTGCCGACGCAGGCCTTCGATAATTCGCAGGTAGTCGGCACGCGTGTGACCGCGGTGCATCGCTTTCAGCATGCGATCCGAGCCCGACTGCACCGGCAGGTGCAGGTAGGGCATCAGCTGCGGCAGCTCGGCGAAGGCGATGGCCAGTTCCTCGGTCATCTCGATCGGGTGGCTGGTGGTGAAGCGCAGCCGTTTCAGCCCCGGCAGGCGCGCCACGGCATAGAGCAGCATGGTGAAGTCCCACTCCTCGCCGTCCGGGCCTTCGCCGCGGTAGCCGTTGACGTTTTGTCCGAGAAGAGAAATCTCGACGATGCCGGCGGCGAGCAGTTCGCGGCACTCGGCGAGGATGTCCTCCACCGGCCGCGAGATCTCCGGGCCGCGCGTATAGGGCACCACGCAGAAGGTGCAGAACTTGTCGCACCCTTCCATGATGGTCACGAAGCCGGAGACGCCGTGCGCCGCCTGTTTCGGAAGGTGGTCGAACTTCTCGATCTCCGGCATGTCGGTCTCGGTGATCCTCACCCGCTCGCGGCGGATCTGCTTCACCAGCTCCGGCAGGCGGTGATAGGTCTGCGGGCCGAAGACGATGTCGACATAGGGAGCGCGTTTCTGGATGCGGTCGCCCTCCTGCTGGCCCACACAGCCGCCGACACCGATGATCATGTCGGGTCGCTTCTCCTTGATCTTCCTGTAGCGGCCGAGCTCGGAGAAGACCTTCTCCTCTGCCTTCTCGCGTACCGAGCAGGTGTTCATCAGGATGACGTCCGCCTCTTCCGGCGTGCCGACCAGCTTCAGCCCGTAGGCCTGCTGCATCAGGTCGGCCATGCGCGACGAGTCGTACTCGTTCATCTGGCAACCGTATGTCTTGATGTAGAGAGTATCGAAGCTCTGCAGGGACGCAGGCTCGACCTTCGTCAGCTGGATTTCAGTATGTCCGGGTTTCATAGGGGGGCGAAAGAATAAAGCGCCGGCTTTGCCTCGGCAAACACCGGCGCTTCCGGATTGTCGGGAACAGTCTTTAAACGCGGCGACCCTGGATGTAGCTGTGGGCGGCCGCGTTCGACTGGTTCAGGTCGCGGATCACGCCGGACATGTTGCGCAACGTGTTGATCAAGAGGTCGCGGGCGATGTCGTCGTGGCTGTAAAGCAGTCGCGACAGCGCATCGCGGTTCAGCTTGTAGGCCTTGCACGGCTCGGTGGCCCGGATAGTAGCCGAGGCGTCCCGCTCGTCGATGATCGACATGTCGCCAAGCTGGGCGCCTTCGCCGACACCGTTCAGGCGCACTTCCATGTCTGCGAACTGCTGCAGCACGTCGGCCCGGCCGGAATAGAGCAGGTAGAGGGCGCCGCCCGGTTCATTCTGCACCAGGATGGATTCGCCGGGCTGGAATTCGACCAGATCGATGATGCCAGCCAGGAATCGCTTCTCTTCGTCGTTGAGGGTGCGGTGGAAAATCCGATTTTCCAGCCAGTGGAAATCGATATTCATGATTTACCTCCCTGCACGACCGCCAGATCATGCATTAACGGGCAGGCTGAACCGGACAGATGACTTTAATATGACGCCCGTCACGTCTGTCGCAGCGTGTCACGCAGCTGCCATTCTGCGCGCTGGCTTGTCGGCGCCCGGCTGGCTAACCTTGGGCCTCTTTCAATTTTCGTGTGGGGAGTACACACCCGTGACCGTCCAGGCCCTGACCTTCCAAGAGCTTATCCTGACCTTGCAGCGCTACTGGGCTGCACAGGGTTGTGTGGTGCAACAGCCATACGACTCCGCCATGGGCGCCGGTACCTTCCATCCGGCGACCTTCCTGCGCGTGCTCGACGACAAGACGTGGAACACCGCCTATGTGCAGCCCTGCCGCCGACCGACCGACGGTCGTTACGGCGAGAACCCGAACCGCCTGCAGCACTACTACCAGTTCCAGGTGATCCTGAAGCCGGCGCCGGAGAATATCCTCGATCTTTACCTCGGCTCGTTGCGCGAGATCGGCATCGACACCGAGGTGCACGACATCCGTTTTGTCGAGGACGACTGGGAGTCGCCGACCCTCGGCGCCTGGGGGCTGGGCTGGGAGGTATGGCTCAACGGCATGGAGATCACCCAGTTCACTTACTTCCAGCAGGTGGGTTCGGTCGAGATGAGCCGTACACCCGGCGAGATCACCTATGGTCTGGAGCGTCTGGCGATGTACCTGCAGGGTGTGGAGAACGTCTTCGATCTGACCTGGGTGGAGGCGCCGGATGGCACGAAGGTGACCTATGGCGAGGTGTTCCACCGCAACGAGGTGGAGTTCTCCGGCTACAACTTCGATGCGGCCGATGCCGACTGGCTACACACCCAGTTCGACCGTGCCGAGGGCGAGTGCAAGCGGCTGACCGATGCCGGGCTGGTGCTGCCAGCCTACGAAGAGGTGATGAAGGCCTCGCATGCCTTCAACCTGCTCGATGCGCGCGGTGCGATCTCGGTGGCCGAGCGTGCCCGCTTCATCGGCCGCGTGCGTGGACTGGCGCGCACCGTTGCCCGTGCCTATGCGGGGGTGGACGCATGAGCACCAAGCCGCTGCTGATCGAAATCGGCGTTGAGGAGATTCCGGCCGGCGTGTCGCTGGCGCTGCTGAATGCCTTGCGCGACGAACTGACCAAACTGCTGGCCGCCAATGGTATCGAGGGAGCAAGCTGGAGCGAGGGCTGTGCTCCGCGCCGTCTGCTGCTGCACTGGGATGCCTGCCCGGAGAAACAGGCCGACCGCGACGAGACGATCTGGGGGCCGCCGGAAAACGTCGCCTACAAGGATGGCAAGCCGACCCCGGCCGCCGAGGGCTTCGCCAAGAAGGCCGGCCTGTCGCTCGCCGATTTCACGCTGGCCGACAAGGGCGACGACAAGGCGCGCTACCTGCAGGCCGCGGTGCACCGCACCGGTCGGCAGGTCGCCGATATCCTGGCCGAGGCGCTGCCGGGTATCCTGCGCAAGCTGCCGAGCCCGAAGCAGATGAAGTGGAACGACGGCGAAGCGCGCGACGACGCCTTCATCCGGCCGGTGCGCTGGATCGTGGCTCGGCTTGGCGATGCGGTGATCCCGTTCTCGTTTGCCGGCGTCGAAGCGGGCAAGGTGAGCCGTGGACACCGTATCGCCGGTGGCACGGGCGAGCTGGATGTGAACGATCCGCTCGGCTGGCTGCGCGGCCAGTTTGTGGAGGCCGATCGCGAGGCGCGCATGCGGAAGATTCGCGACGGCATGGCGACGCTTGCTGCCGAAAACGGGCTCACGATCGTCGAGGATGACAGCCTGGTCGCCGAGGTGGCGGATCTCACCGAGTGGCCGGTGCCGGTGCTGTGCGAGTTCAGCGCTGACTTCCTGCGCCTGCCGGAGGAGGTCATCCGCATCACGCTGAAGAATCACCAGCGCTGCTTCATTACCCGCGACAGCAAGGGTAAGACCTCCAACCGTTTCTTTGCTGTCGCCAATATCGAGTCGAAGGAGCCGGGCAAGGTGGCGGCGGGCAATGCCCGCGTGGTCAACGCCCGTCTCTCCGATGCCGCCTTCTATTTCGATCGCGACCCGAATCAGACGCTGGAATCGCGTGTCGAGAAGTTGAACCAGATCGTTTTCCAGGAAGGGCTGGGTACGGTCGGCGACCAGGTGATGCGTCTCAGAAGCTTCATGCTCGACAACGCCGAGGCGGTGGGTGCCAATGCCGACGTGGCGCAGCGTGCCGCCTACCTTTGCAAGTCGGATCTGACCACGGGTCTCGTGCGCGAATTCCCGGAACTGCAGGGCTATATGGGTGGCATCTATGCGGCGACCGACGGCGAATCGCAGGATGTCGCTACTGCCATCAGCCTGCACTATCAGGGGCTGCCGAAGGAAGCGGCAGCAGCGAAGAGCGCCGGCATGCATGCGCTGGGGGCGGCGCGCGCCATCGCCATCGCCGAGGCGGCCGACAAGCTGCTAGGCTATTTCCATCTCGGCCGTATCCCGACCGCCAGTGCCGATCCGTTCGCGCTGCGCCGTGCAGCGATCAGCCTCGTGAACCTGTTGACCACCGATGCCGAGTCCTTCGGTCTGCAGGCTGTCGAGATGAGTCTTGCGCAGTTGCTCCGGCAGTCGGCCAAACAGTGGAACCAGCAGCGCGTCACCGCTTCGATCGCTGTAGAGGTGGAGCAGCAGGTGCAGGCGTTCATTGTCGAGCGCCTGCTGGGGCTCGCCGGCACTCTCGGCTGCTCGAAAGCGGCTATCGAGGCCGCACTCGACGCTTCCACCGAGCGGCCGCTGCACCAGTCGATCGAGGTGGCGCGGCTGCTCTCCGCCTTCTCCGAATCGGAGACCGGCCAGGCCGTGGCGGCAGCCAACAAGCGTATCGCCAACATCCTGAAGAAGGCGGAGGCGGTGACGACCACACTGCATCCGGCGCTGTTCACGGAAGCGGCCGAGAAGAGCCTGTTCACGGCACTGGAGATGGCCGAAGCGTCGCTGCCGGAAGCACCGGAGGAGATGCTGGCGGCACTGGCGCTACTGCGCGAGCCGGTCGACCGTTTCTTCGACGACGTCATGGTGATGGCCGACGACGAGGCGGTGCGTAACAACCGCCTGGCCCTGCTCGCCCGATTGCGCAGCCTGTTCCTGCGCCTGGCCGATATCTCAAGGCTGTAACGCCACGGTCCCATGACACTGTCGAGCGGCGACGTTCTGGGCTGCCCACTGGAAGCATGGCTGCAGCCGGTATCCGGTTCTCTGGGGTCCACGGCGATTGTGGCATCGGGCTTCACGGCGTGTATCGTAAGCAGTTCGATGCTCAGATATTTGCAGGCCAGAAACGCATGAGACTGAAGCGGATCGAGCTGTCCGGATTCAAGTCGTTCGTCGACCCGACCAAGATCGAATTGGGTGAAGGCATCACCTCGATCGTCGGGCCGAACGGCTGCGGCAAGTCGAACATCGTCGATGCAATCCGCTGGGTGCTCGGCGAGCATTCCGCCAAGCATCTGCGCGGCGGCGTCATGGACGACCTGATCTTCCAGGGTTCCGACACGCGCCCGCCGGTGGCGGTCTGCGACGTCGAGCTCTCCTTCGCCGTCAATCGCGGCCAGTTGCCGAGCCCTTACCACGAGATGGAGGAGATTCGCATCCGCCGGCGGCTGACCCGCGACGGCGGCTCGGATGCATTCATCAACGGCAAAATGGTGCGCATCAAGGATATCGTCGACATCTTCCTCGATACCGGCGTCTCCACCCGCGCTTACGCTATCGTCGAGCAGGGCTCGATCGCCCGCATGGTGACTGCCAAACCCGAGGAGCGGCGCGCGATCTTCGAGGAGGCGGCCGGTGTCATGAAATACCGCTCCCGTCGCCGCGAGGCCGAGCTGAAGATGAACAGCACGCGGCAGAACCTGGAGCGCGCCGTCGATCTGCTGGAGGAGGTGCGCAGCCAGTGCCGCAGCCTCAAGCAGCAGGCTGCCCGGGCCGAGCGCTTCAAGGCCTTGCAGGACGAATACAGCGAATTGCAGTCGGTGAGTCTGGGCCTGCGCTACCAGGCGCTGCAGGAACGGCTGGCCGGCATCTCGAAGCGGCTGGCCGAAGCGCAGTCGGCGGAGGCCGAAGCGGCCGCGAAACTTGCGGCGGCCGAGAAGGAGGTCGCCGAGGTGCGCGGACGCATGCAGGTGCACGAGGAGCAGGCGCAGGGGCAGCAGGACGAGCTGCGTGCTGCCGAGCAGAAGCGAGCCAACCTGCAGCAGCAGGCCGAGCGGCTATCCGGCGAACGGCGCCTGCTCTCCGAGCGCTGCGAGACGCTGAAGAAGCGAATCGACGAGGCGGCTACCCATCTGAAGCGTGTGGAGTCCGAGACGTCGGCCAATGCGGCCGAAATCGCCAGGCAGGACGACAGCGAACTGCAGGCGGTCTTGCGCGAGGCGAAGCTCGGGGTGGAATCGGCCGAAGCAGCCTATCGCAAGGCCGGCGGCGAACGCGATGCCGCTTTCTCCGAATACGAGCGGTTGCGTCACGCCGGCGAACATGCTGCAAAGCGGCGTGAGCAGGCGAAGGCGGCCTTCGAGCGGATCGCCCAGCGCGAGCTGAGACTCTCCGAGCAGGTGTCAGCGATCGGCAACCAGCGGCGCGACAACGAGGCAGCGCTGAAGCAGGCCGGGGCCGCATTCACGGCGGCGGAAAAGGCGGTCGCCGAGGCCGAAGCGCGGCTGGAAAAACTGCAGGCAGGCCTCGATGCGGCTAGAAGTGAGCGTGAAGCGGCAGCGAAGGCTCGTGCCGAGGCGGAAGCGGAGACGCGCAATCTCAAGGGCGGCGTCGAGGAGCTGCGCGGCCGTAGTCAGGATCAGGATGTGCCGGCCGCACTGCGCGACCAGTTGCGTGCCCGCGGTGCGATCTGGATGGACGAGTCGCTGGATGTGCCGGAAGGGCTCGATCTGGCGGTGGCCGCCGCACTGCGCGGCCGCTCGGCCGACGTACGCATCCCGGCCAATCCCGATCTCTCCGGCTGGCGCGATACTCTGGCCGATATGGCACAGGCGCCGGTGGCGCTGTTTACGGCGAAGTCGGTATCCGAGGCGGGTGGCGAGAGTCTTGCCGAGGCGATGGCGCTGAAACACGGGCATCCGCTGTTCGAGGTTTTCGCCGGCGTACGGCTGGTCGACGACATCTTCGGTCATGCCAATGACGGCACCTGTGTCAGCCGCGACGGCTGGCGGCGCGAGGCGGACGGCTGGCTGGTGCCGCCGGCCCAGAGCCGTACCGCGAGCAAACTTGCCGTGCAGCGGCGTCTTCGGCAGCAGGAAGCGGCGTTTGCCAAGGCCGACAAGGGCCTCACCGCGGCGCAGGCACGGCTGGCCGAGGCGGAAGCGGCACTGGAGAACGGCCAGAAGGGGTGGCAGCAGGCGCATCTCGATGCCACGGAAGCCGAGAGCCGCTTCCGCTCCACGCAGGCACACCGCGAGCGGTTGCAGGCGGAAGCCGAGGTGCTCGGCGAGCGCGAGCAGCGCCTGCAAGCCGATCGCGAGGAGCTGGCCAGGGAAAAGAGCCACTGGCAGGAGCAGGCCGCGCAGGCTGAAGGCGTCGATCAGGAGCTGATCGAGAAGGCACGCCTGGCGCTGGAAGGGCGCAAGGAGTCTCTGAAGCTTGCCGAGACGGCGCTCAATCAGGCCCGCAACGGCCGTGCGCAGGCCGAGCAGGCGCTGGCGCTGTTCGCCCAGCAGGCCCAGAACCTGGCGCGCGAGGCGCAGCGACTGGCCGGCGAGCGTGAGCGTTTGGGCAAACAGCAGGCCGAGGATGGCGGGCGACTGAAACAGGCCGAGGCCGATCTCGCCCGCGCCGCATCGCACACGACGCTGGATGCCGATCTGGCGACGGCGGCCGCGGCGGTCGAGGCGATGCACCGGCAGCTCAATGCCGTGCGGCAGGAGGGACATGCCCTGCAACAGGCCGTGCACGAGGCCGAGAAGCGCGAACGTACCTGCCGGCAGGAGCTGCAGCACGTATCCACCCAGCGGCAGACCATCGAGCTCGAGCAGGCGCAGGAGCGTACCCGCCTGCAGGATCTGGCCGGTGAGATCGACCAGCGCTGCGACGTGCCGGTGGAGAAGCTCTTGCAGCGGATCGCGGCGATGGAGAATCCCGAGGATGCTGACACTGTGCTGCAACGCGCCCGCGACCTCGAGGACCGGCTGACCCGCTTCGGGCCGGTAAACCTGCTCGCCATCGAGGAGTACCAGCAGGCGGCGGAACGAGAGGTTTTCCTGGCTGGCCAGGCGGATGATCTGCAGAAGAGCCTCGATACGCTGACCGATACCATCGGCCGTATCGACCGCACCATGCGGCAGCGCTTCCAGGAGGTATTCGAGCAGACCAACGCCAACTTCATGAAGACTTTTCCACAGCTCTTCGGCGGCGGCCGTGCCGAGCTGAAGCTCGATTCCGACGATATCCTGACTGCCGGTGTCGAGGTGATCGCGCAGCCGCCGGGCAAGCGGCTTCAGGATGTCACGCTGCTGTCGGGCGGCGAGAAGGCGCTCACCGCCGTGGCGCTGGTATTCTCGATCTTCCAGATCAAGCCCGCCCCCTTCTGCATTCTCGACGAGGTCGATGCGCCGCTCGACGATGCCAACGTCGGCCGTTTCGGCGATATGGTGCGTACGCTGGCTGACCGCGTGCAGTTCCTCGCCATCAGCCACAACAAGATCACCATGCAGAAGGCCGACCGGCTGGTCGGCGTGTCGATGCCCGAGCCGGGCGTGTCGCGCATCGTGGCGGTCGATCTGGAGGCGCTGCCGGGCTAGGGGGCTGGCCGTTGGCTTGACGGGGCGGGCATGCCTCCTATGATGCGCGGTCCCAATGCACCCTTAGCTCAGCTGGATAGAGCGTTGCCCTCCGAAGGCAAAGGCCAGTGGTTCGAATCCACTAGGGTGCGCCACTTTTAATATGTCGAATAAATAAAAAGGCCGCATGCTTGCGGCCTTTTTTGTCTCTATCTGCGCCGGTCTATTTGCCCAGCTGCCGCAGGCAGTCCAGTGCCGCCAGCTTGTAGCACTCGGCCAGCGTCGGGTAGTTAAAAACATTGGCCACGAGATCGCGCACCGTGCCGCCGTGGTTCATCAACAGCTGTCCGATATGGACCAGTTCGCTGGCCTGTTCGCCGACAATGTGTACGCCGAGCAGTTGCTCCGTATCGCGATCGACGAGCAGTTTCAGCAGGCCGTTGGCTTCACCGATGATCTGACCGCGGGCGCTGTCGCCGAAATGGCCGCGGCCCACCACGTAGTTGAGCCCGGCCGCCTTGACTTCCTTCTCGGTCCTGCCGACCCACGAGAGTTCCGGGATGGTGTAGATCGCCATCGGCAGGTTTTTCGGCAGTGCCTCGGTTTCGCCGGAAAACGCATGCAGTACGGCGGCGCGTCCCTGCGCCATGCCGGTGGAGGCGAGCGCCGGGCGGCCGATCAGGTCGCCGACGGCATAGATGTTCGGCACACTGCTCCGGAAACAGGCATCGACCCGGATCCAGCCCTGGTCGAGATCAAGTCCGACCTGATCAAGATGGAGACTGTCGGAATTCGGTTCGCGGCCCAGCGCATAGAGCACTGCCTCGGTCTGAAGCTGTTTGCCGCTTTCCAGTAGTGTCAGCGTGCCCTCCGTGGTCTTGCGGATGGTCGCCACCCGCTCCTGCATGTGGAGGTTCACCCCCATGCCAGCGAAGGCATCGGCGAGCACGCCGACCACATCCTCGCTGAGGTAGGCGAGCAGCTGCGCATGCGAGTCGACGACGGCAACCTCCACACCGAGCGAAGCGAAGATGGAGACGAATTCGCAGGCGATGACGCCGCCGCCAACCACCAACAGGCTCTTCGGCAGCCGTTTGAGCTTAAGGATCGAGGTGGAATCGAGCACCGTCTTCTTGTCGAACGGCACCTCGGCGGGCCGGCGCGGCCGGGAGCCGGTGGCCAGCACGATGATGTCGGCGGTCAGCCGTTTCACACGGCCGTTGGCACCCTTCACCTGCAGCGTATGGGCATCGACGAACGACGCCTCGCCAGGGATCAGTGTCACGCCGGAGCTGAGCAGTTGCTTGAGGATCACCGACTCCTGCATGGCGATCACCGCATCCTTGCGTCGCACCGCATCGGCCAGCAGGCCGTGGCGGGAGGCGCTGCCCGGCTCGAAGGCACTGCGCATGCCGCGGGCACCGGATCGCGACAGCAGATAGGCCGCTTCCCGCAATGCCTTGCTGGGGATGGTGCCGGTCTGCAGGCCGGCACCGCCGATGTTCGGTTTACGTTCGATGATGGCAGCCTTTTTCCCCATGTGCGCCGCCTGCCAGGCGGCATGCTGGCCGGCCGGGCCGGAGCCGACGATCAGGATGTCGTAGTCCATCACAGCCGGCCTTTGCCGCAGTTGGGCGCCGCATTCAGGAATGCGGTTCGGACGCGATGGATGGAGTTGCAGTGCGGGCAGACGTGTAGCGAGTCACTCATGTCGGGAGACCTCCCGAATCGAATGTAGTAGCGGGTTTCGGGTGCTGCAACCGTAGCGGCGCAGCGGGAATCAGACCACCCAGCTGATCGGCGGCTCCTGCAGCGCCGACAGCTGTTCCTTCAGCGACAGGATGTGCTCCTGCCAGTAGTGCTCGGTGTTGAACCACGGAAAGGCGCGCTGGAAGGCCGGGTCGTCGTGCCGGCGGGCCAGCCAGGCGGCGTAGTGCATCATGCGCAGGGTGCGCAGCGGCTCGATCAGCGCGAGCTCGCGCGTGTCGAAATCGTGAAAGCGGGTGTAGGCGGAGAGCAGGATGTCGAGGCTCGTCTCCATCTGGCCCGGGTCTCCCGACAGGAACATCCACAGGTCCTGTACCGCCGGGCCCATGCGGGCGTCGTCGAAATCGAGGATATAGGGGCCGCCGACGTCACCCTGCAGACCCGCCTTCCAGAGGATGTTGCCCGGATGCGCGTCGCCCTGCAGCCGGATGCGCTGCGGCTTGACGGTTTCGAAGGCATCCTCGACGCGATCGAGAAGTTCCTCGGCCAGCGCCTCGTAAGCTAGTTCCAGTTCGGGCGGCAGGAATCCGTGGTCGAGCAGGTATTCGTAGGAATCGTCACCGAAGTGCTGCACGGAGAGGGTGGGGCGGTGCCTGAACGGCTGCGCCGCACCCAGCGCATGGATGCGGCCGACGAAGCGGCCGAGCTGCTCGAGATGCAGCGGGTTCTCCAGATCCGGCGCCCGTCCCGCCCGCAAGGGGTAGAGCGCGAAGCGGAAACTTTCGAAGCAGTGAAGCGTTTCGCCGCGGATCGACAGCGGCGGTACGGCCGGCACGTCGATCGAGGCCAGCTCCTGGGTGAAGATGTGTTCCTCGAGAATCGCCGCATCATCCCAGCGGTTCGGCCGGTAGAACTTGGTGACCAGCGACGTCTCGCCATCCACATGCTCCTCCAGCCCCACCTGGTAGACGCGGTTCTCGTAGCTGTTCAGCGCCAACTGGTAGCCGTTGCAGTGGTAGCCAAGGCTCTCGATCGCCTGCAGCACCTGCTCCGGGCCCAAGGCATAGAATTCGTGTGTCTGATCGGGAGAGCTCATTTGCTGGGGTTAGCTGAGGCGGCGCATGCCCAGAAGGTATTCGACGTTCCCCTTCGGGCCGTGGATCGGCGATTCGGTGATGCCGACGATCTCGGCGCCGGGCAGCTCTTTCGCCATGGCGACGACCTTGTCGATGGCCATTTGCCGCGCCGCCTCGTCCTTCACCACGCCTTTGACAAGGAGCTTGGGGCCGACCTCGAACTGCGGCTTGATCAGCGCCACACACCAGCCGCCCGGTTTCAGGAACGGCCACGAGGGGGGCAGCACCTTGTCGAGCGAGATG
>DATLWR010000010.1:0-14638 GCA_035576205.1 Mariprofundaceae bacterium | reverse complement strand
GTCTGCCGTACAATAGCCGCTCCAACGGGGGCGACTGGTATCGACGGAGATGCTGAACCCTTTGGTGCATGTCGGGATGGTACTCTCGTTAAAAAGACCAACGGCATTAACTGCCAACGACGACGTAGAACTCGCTTACGCTGCGTAAGTGACCCTGCCTCTGAGGTCGCCCGTCGCCTCGGAAATCAGGGACATCAAGACGGGATCGTCCGGAAGGCTCGGGGCTCGTGGCCGACTGGATTAAACTTCAACGAACCGACCCGGTGGGCACCTTGTCCGTTCGGTTTTCGCCGGGTGCTGTAAGAACGGAATAAACATGTAGACCCACTGGCTGATGGTTTCCGGACGCGGGTTCGAATCCCGCCGCCTCCACCAGTTTCCGGCGTGCAAACGCTGCACTGTGTGCGTTCAATTTCCCTGCTTCAGGTTGGGTTGACGCTGGCCTACACGGGTGATAGCAAGCACGGCCTGCCTTCATGCAAGGCGAGGATTTTCCGGGTGGTTTCGAACAAGGGGGGGGTTATGGGCGCTGCATATCTGGCCAATGAATATGCGCCAATCGTTGTCTTTCTTCTTATTGCCGTGGTGATGGGCGTTGCACCGCTGGTGCTGACCTGGCTGCTGGCCGAACAGAAGGGTGATCCTGAAAAGCTTTCGGCCTACGAGTGCGGTTTCGAAGCATTCGAGGATGCGCGACTGCAGTTTGATGTGCGCTTCTATCTGGTGGCCATCCTGTTTGTCGTGTTCGATCTGGAAAGTGCCTTCCTGTTCCCGTGGGCGGTGGTGCTGAATAAGATCGGGCTGTTCGGATTTGTCGAGATGATGCTGTTCCTGGTGATCCTGCTGGTCGGCTATATCTATGCCTGGAAGAAGGGGGCCTTGCAATGGGAATAGAAGGCGTACTCGATAAGGGCTTCATTACGACGAGCGCCGACAAGCTGATCAACTGGGCGCGGACCGGTTCGCTGTGGCCGATGACCTTCGGCCTGGCCTGCTGTGCTGTCGAGATGATGCATGCAGGTGCCGCCCGCTACGATCTCGACCGTTTCGGCATCGTATTCCGTCCATCGCCCCGCCAATCCGACGTGATGGTGGTGGCCGGTACGCTGATCAACAAGATGGCGCCGGCGCTGCGCAAGGTGTACGACCAGATGTCGGAGCCGCGCTGGGTGATCTCGATGGGTTCCTGTGCCAACGGCGGTGGCTATTACCACTACTCCTACTCGGTCGTGCGCGGTTGCGACCGCATTGTGCCGGTGGACATCTACGTGCCCGGCTGCCCGCCGACGGCCGAGGCCCTGCTCTACGGATTCATCCAGTTGCAGGAGAAGATCAAGCGCACCAATACGATTGCGCGATAGGCGGGGGTTGCGGTGATTCAGGACGATCTCGAAAAATCGACGGTGACCGATATTCCCGAGGTGGCCGGGCTGAAGGCTGCCTTCAAGGGCGGCGTGCTGGTTGTGGCCGAGGGCGGCGATTGCCTGACGGTGACGCTGGCGCGCGAGGTGATTGTCGAGGCCTGTCATCTGCTGCGCTCCAAATACGGTTTCGAACAGCTGATAGATCTCTGCGGTGTCGACATGTCGGTGCATCCGTCGCAGCCGGAGGGGGCGCCGCGCTTCAACGTGGTCTATCACCTGCTGTCGGTGTCGCGCAATCGCCGTATCCGGCTGAAGGTGGGTGTGGATGCGCGCCAGTGGGTCGATTCCGTCACTGAAGTCTGGCCGGCTGCCAACTGGTTCGAGCGCGAGGCGTTCGACATGTTCGGCATCATTTTCAACCATCATCCCGACCTGCGCCGCATTCTCACCGACTACGGTTTCGAGGGACATCCGCTGCGCAAGGATTTCCCGCTCGTCGGCCGGGTGGAGATGTTCTTCGATGAGACGCAGTGGCGCTGTGTCTATCGCCCGAACAAGCTCGAGAATCGGGTGCTGATCGAGAAATCCTGGCCGGGGGTCGATCGTGGCTGAAATCAAGAACTACACCCTCAACTTCGGTCCGCAGCATCCGGCCGCACACGGCGTGTTGCGCCTGGTGCTGGAGCTGGACGGCGAGGTGGTCGAGCGTGCCGAGCCGCATATCGGCCTGCTGCATCGCGGCACCGAAAAGCTCTTCGAGTATAAGACATACCTGCAGAATTTGCCGTATTACGACCGTTTCGATTACGTGTCGATGCTGGCCAACGAGCACGCCTATGTGCTGGCGGTGGAGAAGCTCTTGGGCATCACGCCGCCGGAGCGGGCACAGTATATCCGCGTCATGTATGCCGAACTGACCCGCATCCTGAACCACTGCCTGTGGCTGGGCGCGGTGGCGCTCGATATCGGTGCGATGACCGTCTTCCTCTACTGTTTCCGTGAGCGCGAGGACATTTTCGATTACTACGAGGCGGTCAGCGGCGCGCGCATGCACGCCAACTATTTCCGTCCGGGCGGCGTGACCAAGGATCTGCCGGAAGGTCTGCTGGAGAAGATCAAGGGCTTCACCGAGCGATTCCCGGGCTATGTGGACGAGTACGAGACGCTGCTCACTGAGAACCGTATCTGGAAGCAGCGTAACGTCGACATCGGCATCGTCGACAGGGAGACCGCACTCGCCTGGGGCTTTACCGGTCCGATGCTGCGCGGCTCCGGTGTCGAATGGGATCTGCGCAAGACGCAGCCCTATGACGCCTACGACAAGCTCGATTTCGACATCCCGGTCGGTGTCACCGGCGATTGCTATGACCGCTACCTGGTGCGTCTCGAGGAGATGCGTCAGGCCAACCGTATCATCGTGCAGTGTATCGAATGGCTGGAGAGCCATCCGGGGCCGGTGAAGATCGATGACTACAAGCTGACCAATCCGCCGCGCGGCGCCATGAAGTCCGATATGGAGGCGCTGATCCATCACTTCAAGTATTTCGCCGAGGGTTTCCATGTGCCGGAGGGCGAAGTGTATGCGGCGGTCGAGCACCCGAAGGGCGAGTTCGGCGTCTACCTGATCTCGGACGGTTCCAACAAGCCGTACCGCATGAAGGTTCGAGCCGCCGGGTTCGCGCATCTGCAGGCGCTCGACTACATGAACCGCGGCCACATGGTGGCCGACGTCGTGGCGATCCTGGGTACGCAGGATATCGTGTTCGGGGAGGTTGACCGATGAGCGTGCAGGAAGCACCCCGCTTTTCCGAAGGCCGGCTGGCGGAGATCGCCGAACTGGTCAAGCGCTATCCGGGCGCCCAGTCGGCGTTGCTGCCCGTGCTGCATATGGCGCAGGAGGATTTCGGATACCTGTCGTTGCCAGTGCAGCAGATGGTTGCCGATGTACTGGGGCTGCGGCTGATCCAGGTGCGCGAGGTGGTGACCTTCTACACCATGTTCCGCGAACAGCCGACCGGCAAATACCTGATGGAGGTCTGTACCAATGCCTCCTGCATGCTGAACGGCGCCAGGGAACTGGTCGCGCACATGTGCGATAATCTTGGCATCAAGGTCGGCGAGACCACGCCGGACGGCTTGTTCACCGTGACCGAGGTGGAGTGCGCCGGTGCCTGCTCGGGTGCGCCGGTGGTGCAGATCAACAACGATTACCACGAGAAGGTGGACAACGCCTATATCGATGGCTTCATCAGCAAGGCGCGTGCGGAAGGAGGGGTAGAGTGACTGCGATTCCGGCCGATCCGAAGCGGGTCAAGGCGATCTGCTTCCACCGCATCCATATCCCCGGCATGACGACACTCGAGGTGGCGCGCAAGAACGGCGCCTATGCCTTCCTGCCCACCGTGTTGAAGGATTTCGACTCCGCCAAGATTATCGACGAGGTGAAGGCCTCCGGACTGCGCGGCCGCGGCGGCGCCGGTTTTCCGACCGGGCTGAAGTGGTCGTTCGTACCGCGCAATACCGGCAAGCCGACCTACCTGATGTGCAATGCCGACGAGGGCGAACCGGGGACCTTCAAGGACCGCGACATCATGCGCTACGATCCGCATCTGCTGATCGAGGGTATGATCATGGCCGGCTTCGCGCTCGGCGTGAAGGACGCCTACATCTACATCCGCGGCGAGTTCAAGCACGAGGCGGCAATCCTCAATGCGGCGATTTCCGAAGCTTATGCTGCCAACCTGCTGGGCGACAACATCCTCGGCACCGGATACAGCCTGAATATCACCGTGCATCGCGGCGCCGGCGCCTATATCTGCGGTGAGGAGACGGCGCTGATCGAGTCGGTCGAAGGCAAGCCTGGCCGGCCGCGGTTCAAGCCGCCTTTCCCGGCTGTCGAGGGTTTTTACCGCTCGCCGACCGTGGTCAACAATGTCGAGACGCTCTCCACCATTCCGGCCATTCTCGAGCATGGTGGTGCCTGGCATGCGCAGATCGGTGTGCCGAACAATACCGGCATGAAGATCTTCTCGGTCTCCGGCCATGTGAACAAGCCGGGCAACTACGAAGTGCCGCTCGGTACGCCGCTGAAAACCCTCGTCGAGGAGTACTGTGGCGGCCTCCAGCACGGCACGTTGCCGAAAGCGATCATCCCGGGCGGCTCGTCGTCGCCATGGCTGATGGCCGAGCATTACGATATTCCGCTCACCTTCGATGCGCTGGCCAAGGCCGGTTCGATGCTGGGCTCCGGGGCGATCATCGTCATGGACGAGACCGCCGACGTGGTGGCGGTTGCCCGCCGGCTGGCGCATTTCTATGCGCACGAATCGTGCGGACAGTGTACGCCGTGCCGCGAGGGCACCGGCTGGATCGAGCGGATCATGGACCGCATCGCCACAGGTCGTGGCGTGCCGGACGACTTGCCGGTGATCGAGGACGCCGCTCGCCATATGGCCGGGCGCACCATCTGCGCGCTCGCCGACGGCGCCGCTGCACCGATTCTGTCGTTGCTGAAGCATTTCCCCGACGAGGTGAAAGCCGGCATTATGGAGAAGGCCGCATGACGAATTTTCAGGATAGAAAATTCGCACGCTCGCAGGGCGCCCGCAGGGGCGCAGCCCATGGATGGGCCGTGATGACAATGGCCCCTTCAAAAACCGCACGCGTATGTGCTCGCTTGGAGTATGCGGTATGACAACACTGTATATCGACGACAAGGAAGTTACCGTCGCGCCTGGCACCAGCATTCTGGAAGCCTGCCGCAAGCATGGTGTCGACGTGCCCTATTTCTGCTATCACCCCGAACTGACGGTAGCGGCCAACTGCCGCATGTGCCTGGTCGAGGTGGAGGGCTGGAACAAGCCTGCCGCTTCCTGTTGCACGCCGGTTTCCGAAGGCATGAAGGTTCGTACCCAGACCGAAACGCTGGCCGAAGACCGCCGTATGGTCATGGAGTACCTGCTGATCCATCACCCCCTTGACTGCCCGGTCTGCGATCAGGGCGGCGCCTGCAAGCTGCAGGATTACACCGTCGAGCACGGCGCTTCGCGCGGCCGTTACGCCGAGCCGAAACGTGCGGTGATCAACTACAACCTCGGCCCGTTCGTCAATACCAGCATGACCCGCTGCATTCACTGCACCCGTTGCGTGCGTTTCGCCGAGGAGATCGCCGGCACCGGCGACATCGGCGTCATGAACCGCGGCGATCACATGACCATCGCCGGCATCGTCGAGGAGACGCTGGAGTCGGAGCTCTCCGGCAACCTGCCGGATATCTGCCCGGTTGGCGCACTGCTCGACAAGCCGTCGCACGATGTGGCACGCCCCTGGGAGCTCACGCATCACCAGAGCACCTGCACGCAGTGCCCGAACGGCTGCGATATCGAGATCGATTCGCGCGGCACGGAGGTGGTGCGTATTCGCCCGGTGGAGGGGAGCCCCGAGCCGTGGCTGTGCGACCGCGGTCGTTATGTCTATGACGCTTTCCGTTCCAATGCCCGTATTCTGGAGCCGAGGGTGCGTATCGACGGCAAGCTGGTTGCCACCGACTGGGACGAGGCGATGGGTCGTGCCGAGGCTTTGCTGAAAGGCAAGCGGGTCGGCATCATCTTCTCGCCCTACTGGACTATCGAGGGGCTGACCTCGATCCGCCTGATGCGGGATGCAGCATTCCCGGCCGCCAGGGTCGCTTTCGACCTGCATCGCCGCGACATGCGCCCGTTCGCCTTCGAAGAGGGCTTTTCGATGACCACTGCCCAGATCGAGGCGGCGGATCAGGTGGTGATTCTCGGTTCCGACCTGCGCCAGCGGCTGCCGCTGTTGATGCAGCGCCTGCGTAAGCGTGGCAACAATGGGCGCCCGGTCGCCCGTATCGGTGCGATGAACTACCGCACCAACATGCAGATCTCCAGCGATGCCATCATCCGGCCGCGCGACTGGCCGGCGGTGATCGCCCGCGCCATGCAGCAGGTGACCGATCTGGGCAAAACGGCTGCCGGCATGAAGGAGTGGATGGCCGCCGTGTCGGAGCGTCATGAGGCCGGCAAGATCCTGGCCGATGCGCTGATCGCCGATACCTGCGCATTGCTGGTCGGTGAGGAGATCCGTTCGCACGAGGATGCGGCAGCGTTGATCCACGGCCTCGACCTGCTGATGCGCGCCTGCGGTCATGCCGAAGAGGGTGCGGATGGCCGCAACCTGATTCCGGAAGGAATGAATGCGCAGCTGCTCTCCGCCGTATTCGGCGATGTGCGTGTGGGCGTCGGCGATATCTTTGCCGCCGCTTCCGCCGGCGAACTTGATGCCCTGGTGCTGGTCGGCAGCGATCCGCTCGGAGACGGTTTGTTCCCCGCCGCTGCCAAGGCCGCACTGGACAAGGTGCCGCTGGTGCAGATCGGTGCGATCTCCGGCGAGATCGGCGAGCGGGCTGAGGTGCAGTTGCCGGCGGCCGCCTATTCCGAAATCGAAGGCAGCTTCGTCAACATGGAGGGTCGCATCCGTCAGGCCAGGCAACCAATCCGTTCTCTCGGCCAGGAGCGGCCGATGTGGAAGGTGATGATGCGGCTGGTGCAGCAGATGGGCAACGAGCCGCCGGCCATCAATCTCGGCGAGGTTTGCGACGCCGCCAAGCGTTTCATGCCGGCGCTGACCGAAGCGATGCAGGCCGGCAAGGATGCCGTGCTGGTGCGGCCGGCGCGCAACCGCGACGCCGTGGCTCTGCCGCGTCAGGGCAAGCAGCCGTTCGCGCTGGATGTGATCAGCCGCTACTCGATGTACCGCGAAGGCATGTGGGCAAGGGCCTCGAAGCTGCTCTCCGAGGCGGCCGAACTGCATGCGCTGGACGATCTGCTGGTGCACCCCGAGACGCTGGCCGAACAGGGGCTGAAGGCTGGCGAACTGACCGTGAAGAGCTTTCTCGGCGAGCACCGTTTCAACATCGGCCTGCGCGAGGACGTAAGTCCGGGTGTCCTGTTCATCTCGCGGCGCGGTATCGCCGGTGACATGTCGGATGTGACGACGGCGAGCATTGAAGGAGGGAAGTCATGACGCCTTTGGATATGGCGATTCAGGGCGGCATCTGGGCGCTGGAGGTCCTGGCGATCGCCGTGCCGGTCGCGCTATCGGTCGCCTATATCACCTATGCCGAGCGGCGTGTGATCGGCTGGATCCAGGTTCGCAAGGGTTGTAACCGTGTCGGTTGGGCAGGTCTGCTGCAGCCGATCGCCGACGGTCTCAAGCTGATATTCAAAGAGACGATCATTCCGAATCCGGCCAACAAGCTGCTGTTCGTCGCGGCGCCCATCCTGTCGCTGACGCCGGCGCTCCTCGCCTTCGCCGTCGTGCCGTTCGGCGAGACGTCGCTGTTCGGCCTCTGGGAGACGCCGCACGTGATGGCGATCGCACATCTCAACGTCGGCCTGCTCTACGTCATGGCGATCGCCAGCCTGTCGATCTACGGCGTGCTGATGGCCGGCTGGGCGTCGAACACCAAGTACGCCATCATGGGCGCCATCCGCTCCACCTGCCAGATGATCTCCTACGAGATTTCCATGGGCTTTGGCCTCGTAACGGTGATGATGCTTGCCGGCAGTCTCGATCTGGCCGACATCGTTCACGCCCAGGCCGGAGGCATCCAGCACTGGTACATGATCCCGCTGTTCCCGATGCTGCTGGTCTTCTTCATTTCGGGATGTGCGGAGACCGGACGTACGCCGTTCGATCTGATCGAGACCGAGGAGATTGTCGCAGGCTACCACACCGAGTACTCCGGCATGTGGTTCGCCACCTTCTCGCTGGCCGAGTACGGCGCCATGATTCTGATCAGCCTGATGACCTCGATCCTGTTCCTGGGTGGCTGGTATGCGCCGATCCCGGCACTCGACGTCATCCCGGGCACCGTCTGGCTGCTCGCGAAGACCTCCTTCCTGGTCTTTGTCTTCATCTGGTTCCGAGCCACTTTTCCGCGCTATCGCTACGACCAGATGATGCGGCTGGGCTGGAAGGTATTCCTGCCGTGGACACTGGCCTGGATCGCTGTGGTCGGCATCTGCATCTACACGCCGGGACTCGACTCGATCATCGGCTACTGGATGCCGTGGAGGTAATGCGATGGGTCTGATCAAACGCACCTTCAAGACCTGGCTGCTGTGGGAACTGCTGGTCGGCCTGTCGCTGACCGGCCGCTACCTGTTCAAGAAGAAGATTACCATCGAGTACCCGGAGGAGCGCACGCCCCTGAGCCCCCGTTTCCGTGGCCTGCATGCGCTGCGTCGCTACGAGTCGGGCGAGGAGCGCTGCATCGCCTGCAAGCTCTGCGAGGTGGTTTGCCCTGCCTTGGCCATCCTGATCGAGTCGGAAGAGCGCGGCGACGGCACACGCCGCACGACGCGCTACGACATCGACATGACCAAGTGCATTTACTGCGGTCTATGCCAGGAGGCCTGCCCGGTCGATGCGATCGTCGAGACGCAGGAGTTTGAATACGCCAGCGAGTCGCGTGAGGCACTCTACTACACGAAGGGCATGCTGCTCGCCAACGGGGACCGTTACGAGAAGCAGATTGCGGTCAACCTGGCCGCCGACGCCCGCTACTGCTGACGGGAAACGAGGGGAGAGGCAGATGCTCGAAACCGCATTTTTCTATACGTTCGGGGGGCTTGCCGTGCTGGGCGGCATGGGCGTGGTGCTGGCGCGCAACACCATGCACTCCGTGATGTCGCTGATCTTCAGCTTCTTCAATGCTGCTGGCCTCTTCTTCATGCTCGATGCGGAGTTTCTCGGCGTCATCCTGATCCTGATCTACGTTGGTGCGGTCATGGTGCTGTTCATGTTCGTGATCATGATGCTGGAGGTGAATACGGCGAAGCTGCGCGAAGGCTTCCTGCAGTACCTGCCGACCGGCGGCCTCGTGGCGGCCATCCTGCTGATCGAGTTTGTCGCCGCGGCCAACTCCGGCGTTTTCGCCAGCGATGCGATGACGACCGCCGCGCACCTCGGCAAGGAGGTCAACAACACCAAGGAGATCGGCCAGATCCTCTACACCCAGTATCTGCTCGGTTTCGAAATCGCGGCAGTGATCCTGCTGGTGGCACTGGTCGGTGCCGTGGTGCTGACGCTGCGTACCCGCAAGGACGCCAAGTACCAGAACATTTCGGCGCAGGTGAAGGTCCGCCGCGAAGACCGCGTGCGCATGGTGAGGATGTAACATGATCGGTTTGTCGGATTACCTGATTGTCGCCGCCGCCCTGTTTTCGCTCGGGGTGATCGGCCTGTTCCTGAACCGCAAGAACGTCATCACCATCCTGATGTGCATCGAGCTGATGCTGCTGGCGGTGAACATCAACCTGGTGGCTTTTTCGCACTACCGTGCGGATCTCGCCGGCCAGATCTTCGTTTTCTTCGTGCTGACCGTGGCTGCCAGCGAGGTGGCGATTGGTCTGGCGATCCTGGTGGCCTTCTACCGCACCCGCCGTTCGGCCGAGGTCGAAGACATCAACGCACTGCAGGGATAAGGGGAGGCTAGCGTGCACGAAACCGCATTGACGTTGAATACCGCCGAGCTGCTGGCCATTCCGGGCCTGCCGCTGCTGGCAGCATTGCTGGCCGGCCTGTTCGGCTGGGCACTGAAAGAGAAGCTGTCGCATCTGCTCTGCTCGGCCGGCGTCATCGCCGCGGCCGTGCTGTCGCTGCATGTCTTCCTGCAGGTGCTGGATGGCGCCAGCTTCTACGGCAATTTCTGGACCTGGATGGTGTCCGGCAACTTCGGCGTTCCGGTCGGCATGGCGATCGACCGGCTGACGGCGATCATGATGCTGACGGTCACCATTGTTTCGGCCTGCGTGCACATCTACACCATCGGCTACATGCATGGCGATCCCGGCTACTCCCGCTTCTTCTCCTACATCTCCGCATTCACCTTCTCGATGCTGGTGCTGGTGATGGGCAACAACTTCTTCACGCTGTTCTTCGGCTGGGAAGCGGTGGGCCTGTTCTCCTATCTGCTGATCGGCTTCTGGTACAAGCGTGAGAGCGCCAACGTGGCGGCGATGAAGGCATTCATCGTCAACCGCATCGGCGACTTCGGTTTCGCGGTCGGCATCCTGGCGGTCTGGTACTACTTCGGCACTATCGATTACCGCGAGGTGTTCGCTGCCGTGCCGGCACTGGCCGCCAGCGGCGCGAGCCTCAACTGGGGCGGTTTCGAGGTTTCTGCCATGACCTTCATCTGTCTGGCACTGTTCGTCGGCGCCATCGGCAAGTCCGGCCAGGTGCCGCTGCACGTCTGGCTGCCCGACTCGATGGAAGGCCCGACCCCGATCTCGGCGCTGATCCATGCCGCCACCATGGTGACCGCCGGCGTCTTCATGGTCGCCCGCCTGTCGCCGATGTTCGAGTTCTCCGAGACCGCGCTCGCCGCGGTGGTCATTGTTGGTGCCATCACCGCCTGGATGTGCGGCACCATCGGTCTGGTGCAGAACGACATCAAGCGCGTCATCGCCTACTCGACCTGTTCGCAGCTCGGCTACATGTTCGTCGCCTGCGGTCTCTCCGCCTACTCCGTCGGCATCTTCCACCTGATGACGCACGCCTACTTCAAGGCGCTGCTGTTCCTGGCCGCTGGCTCCGTGATCCATGCCGTGCTGGCCGAGCAGGATATCCGCAAGATGGGGCAGCTGCGCAAGTTCATGCCGATCACCTATGTGACGATGTTCATTGCCTCCCTGGCGCTGGCCGGTGTGCCGCCGTTCGCCGGCTACTGGTCGAAGGACATGATCATCGAGGCGGCCGCCGTGCGGCATATGGGCTGGGTCAGCGAGTTCGCCTACTGGGCAGTGCTCTCCGGCGTCTTCCTGACCGCCTTCTACACCTTCCGCATGTTCTTCCTGACCTTCCACAACTCCGATCGCGTGGAGCCGCATACCAAGTCGCACCTGCACGAATCGCCATGGGTGATCACCGTGCCGCTGGTGCTGCTCTCCATCGGCGCACTGCTCTCCGGCTGGTGGGGCGCGGAAGTCCTCGGTATCGACAAGCCGGGCGACGAGAACTTCTTCGGCAGCAGCCTGTTCGTGCTGCCGGCCCATGATCCGCTGCGTATGATCGAGAATCTGGAGCAGGCACACGGACACACCTTCTGGATGGAATACGGTCCGTTCGTGCTGGCGATCGCCGGCATTGCGCTCGCCTACGTGATGTATTTCAGGCAGTCGGGCATGCCGGCGAAGCTCGCCGGAATGTTCCCGCGCCTCTATACCTTCCTGCTCAACAAGTGGTACTGGGACGAGCTCTACGCGAAGACCTTCGTGGCCTGGGCGCGGGGGCTGGGCGACATGCTGTGGAAGAAGGGCGATCTGGGCGCCATCGACGGCGGCATCATCCACGGCGGCATCGTCGACACGATCAAGGCGGGCGCGGCACGCATGCGCGCCATGCAGACCGGCATGGTCTACCACTACGCCTTCGCCATGGTGATCGGTGTCTTCGGATTCCTGACCTACCTGTACATGAACGGCTGAGGGAGTAGCGGAACATGGAATTGCACAACATCCTCGGTTTTCCGATCCTCAGCCTGAGCATCTTTCTGCCTACGCTCGGCGCGCTGTTCATCTGGCTATTCGTGCGCGGCGACAACGCCGTGCGCTGGGCGGCACTCGCCGTGTCGGTGGCGACCTTCATCGTCACGCTGCCGCTGGCCTTGTCGTTCGAGACCGGTACCTCGCACATGCAGTTCGAGGAGTTCCATCGCTGGATTCCGGCCTTTAACATCAACTACCAGCTGGGTGTCGACGGCATCTCGATGCCGTTCATTTTGCTGACCAGCCTGCTCACCGTGATCTGCATCGTTTCGGCATGGCAGTGCATTCAGACGCGTGTGAAGGAGTACATGATCGCCTTCCTGGTGCTGGAGACGACGCTGATCGGCGTCTTCGCGGCACTCGATGCGGTGCTGTTCTACTTCTTCTGGGAGGCGATGCTGATCCCGATGTACCTGATCATCGGCATCTGGGGCGGCAAGAACCGCGTCTATGCGACGATCAAGTTCTTCCTCTATACGCTGGCAGGCTCCGTGCTGATGCTGCTGGCGCTGCTCGCCATGTATTTCAAGGCCGGCCACACCTTCAGCATCCTGGCTTTCATGGACTATCCATTCGACTTCACTTGGCAGTTCTGGATCTGGATCGCCTTCTTCATCGCTTTCGCGGTGAAGGTGCCGATGTGGCCGGTACACACCTGGTTGCCGGACGCGCATACCGAGGCACCGACGGCAGGCTCGGTGATCCTGGCCGGTATTCTCCTGAAGATGGGTGCTTACGGCTTCCTGCGTTTCTCGCTGCCGATGCTGCCGGATGCCTCGCAGTATTTCGTGCCGTTCATGGTTGCGTTGTCCCTGATCGCCATCATCTACATCTCGCTCGTCGCCATGATGCAGCAGGACATGAAACGGCTGATCGCCTACTCGTCGATCGCCCATATGGGCTTCGTCACCCTCGGCGCCTTCATGCTCACGCAACCGTCGGTGGAGGGCGCGATCTTCGGCATGATCTCGCACGGTTTCGTGGCTGCCGCACTCTTCCTTTGCGTCGGTGTGATGTACGACCGGCTGCACACGCGCGAGATCGCCGACTACGGCGGTGTCGTCAATGTCATGCCGGTTTTTGCCGCGGTGATGATGGTCTTCGCCATGGCCAACGTGGCGTTGCCCGGCGCCTCGGCGTTCGTCGGCGAGATCATGGTGCTGATCGGCACCTTCACGTCGGCGCCCGCAGCGCAGGCCCACCTGGCTGTCTCCACCAAGTGGGTGGCGATTGCCGCGGCGACCAGCGTCGTGCTCTCCGCCTGCTACACGCTGTGGATGTACAAGCGTGTGATCATGGGCGATCTCGTGAAGGATACGGTCAAGACCATGAAGGACATGAGCGTGCGTGAGTTCGGCTATTTCGTGCCGCTGATCGCTCTGGTGGTGTGGCTGGGTGTCTATCCGTTGCCGGTGCTCGATGTGATGCATGCCTCGGTAACTCACCTGATCGAGCAGGCAACGGGCAGCAAGCTGGAAGCGGCGGCGGCACTGGCACAACAGGTGCCCGTGCAGCTGGCAGAACATTGATAGGAAGTAACCGATGGCTAATGTGACCTTTCCGTTCCCGTTTCCCGAGCATCTGCTGGCGCTGTTGCCGGAGATGATCGTGGCCGTCGCGGCCATGGCGCTGCTGCTGCTCGACCTGTTCATCCCGAAAGGTCGCAAGGCGCTGACCGCTTACCTTGCCATGCTGACCGCCATCGTCGCAGCCTGTGCTACCTGGCAAGTCACGGCATCCGAGCCGCTGGTCGCCTTTTACGGCTATTTCGTGCTCGATCCGTTTGCGGCGCTGAGCAAGGTGTTGATCTGTATCGCCGCCGTCTTCGGCATGGTGATTTCGCTCGATTACATGAAAGAGGAGTCGCACGTAGGCGAGTATTACGTGCTGATGCTTTTCGCCATGCTCGGCATGATGCTGATGGTCTCCGCCAACAACTTCATCACCATGTATCTGGCCATGGAGCTGATGGCGCTGTCGATCTACGTGCTGGTCGGTTACCAGCGCGATGTCCTGCGTTCCAACGAGGCAGCGCTGAAGTACTTCATCCTCGGCGCCCTCTCCTCCGGCATGCTGCTCTATGGCGTCACCTTCCTCTACGGCGTGACCGGCAGTTTCGATTTCGCGACCATCGGCAAGGCTTTGGCCAGTGCCGACAGCAGCGCGCATTTCGCCGTGATGCTGGGGCTGGTGTTTATCATCGCGGGCCTCGCGTTCAAGGTTTCGATGGCGCCGTTCCACATGTGGACGCCGGACGCCTACGAAGGCGCCCCGACACCGATCACTGCCTTTATGGCGGTGGGCCCGAAGGTGGCGGGATTCGTGATCTTCATGCGCATCCTCGTCGATGCGCTGCCGGCGCTGACGCATGAATACACCATGATGCTCACCTGGATCACGGTGCTGACGCTGACGATCGGCAACCTGGCCGCTATCGCACAGCGCAACATCAAGCGCATGCTGGCCTACTCGACGATCGGCCAGGTTGGTTTCGTCACCCTCGGCCTGATCGCCGGCAATGCGGACGGCTACTCGGGTATCCTCGTCTATCTGGTGGTTTACCTGTTCATGACCATGGGCGCCTTCGCGATCATCGTGCTGATGCGCCGCGAGGGCATCCAGGGCGAGCTGCTGGACGACTTCGCGGGGCTCGCGAAGGTACGGCCGGGCTACGCGCTGGCCATGGGCCTGATGCTATTC
>DATLWR010000009.1:0-14255 GCA_035576205.1 Mariprofundaceae bacterium | reverse complement strand
ATGGCAAAGGCAAAATTTGAGCGTACGAAGCCGCACGTAAACATTGGCACGATTGGTCACGTTGACCATGGCAAGACGACGCTGACCGCGGCGATCACGAAGGTACTGTCGGAGCAGGGCAAGGCCCAGTTCAAGGACTACGGCGACATCGACGGTGCGCCGGAAGAGCGCGAGCGCGGCATTACGATCGCGACCGCCCACGTTGAGTACGAGACCGACGCGCGTCACTACGCTCACGTTGACTGCCCGGGTCACGCCGACTACGTGAAGAACATGATCACCGGTGCTGCCCAGATGGACGGCGCGATTCTGGTGGTTTCGGCTGCAGACGGCCCGATGCCGCAGACCCGCGAGCACGTGCTGCTGGCGCGTCAGGTGAACGTTCCGTACCTGGTGGTGTTCCTGAACAAGGCCGACATGGTTGACGACGAGGAGCTGCTGGAGCTGGTGGAGATGGAAGTGCGCGAGCTGCTCTCCTCCTACGACTTCCCGGGCGACGACACCCCGATCATCAAGGGTTCGGCACTGAAGGCGCTGCAGGGCGACACCTCCGAGATCGGTTCGCAGGCCATCATGAAGCTGATGGAAGCCGTCGACTCCTTCATTCCGACCCCGGAGCGTCCGATCGACAAGGCATTCCTGATGCCGATCGAGGACGTGTTCTCGATCTCCGGCCGCGGTACCGTGGTGACCGGCCGTATTGAGACCGGCATCGTGAAGGTTGGTGACGAAGTTGAGGTTGTCGGTATCAAGCCGACCCAGAAGACGACCGTGACCGGTGTTGAGATGTTCCGCAAGCTGCTGGACCAGGGCCAGGCAGGCGACAACGTCGGCGTTCTGGTTCGTGGCCTGAAGCGTGAGGATGTTGAGCGCGGCCAGGTTCTGTCCAAGCCGGGTTCGATCACCCCGCACACCTCGTTCAAGGCCGAGGCATACATCCTGACGAAGGAAGAAGGCGGCCGTCATACGCCGTTCTTCAACGGCTACCGTCCGCAGTTCTACTTCCGTACGACGGACGTGACCGGTTCGGTGAAGCTGCCGGAAGGCACCGAGATGGTGATGCCTGGCGACAACATTGCGGTTGAAGTTGAGCTGATCACGCCGATCGCGATGGACAAGGAGCTGCGTTTCGCGATTCGCGAGGGCGGCCGTACTGTCGGTGCCGGCGTCGTCACCGATATCATCAAGTAAGGACTTAAAAACGCTCGGGCGGCGGCAGTTCACTCTGTCGCCGCTTTGGCGTCACTGGAGAATGGGAAATGCGTGATTTGTTGGCTTTGTCTTGCGAAGAGTGCAAGCGCAAGAACTACACGACGGACAAAAACAAGCGTACCATGACGGACAAGCTGCAGTTGCAGAAGTACTGCCGGTTCTGCCGCAAGCATACGGCGCACAAGGAAACCAAGGTTTAACCGATAGGCCAGTAGCTCAATTGGTAGAGCACCGGTCTCCAAAACCGGGGGTTGGGGGTTCGAGTCCCTTCTGGCCTGCCACTTTCGGCAACGACACTTGGCAAACAGGGTGAAGAGGAACTGGATATGAGTCGCATCGCGGCAATGCAGAAATTCATGAGCGAAGTGAAGGTCGAGGCCAGGAAGGTCGTCTGGCCGGAGCGCAAGGAAACCATCCAGGCCACGCTGATGGTGCTGGTGATGGTGCTTTTCGTGTCCCTCTTCCTCTGGGGCGTTGATTCCGCGTTGGGCTGGCTTGTCCGGAAGGTGATCTGATGGCGAAACATTGGTATGTAGTACAGACCTACTCGGGCTTTGAGGACAAGGTGCAGAAGGCGATCCGCGAGAACGCCGAGCGTGCCGGCCTTGCCGAGCAGTTCGGCGAGATCCTCGTACCACGCGAGGAAGTCGTGGAGCTGAAAGGTGGCCAGAAGGTGACCTCCAGCCGCAAGTTCTTCCCAGGCTATATCCTGGTCGAGATGGAGATGAACGATCAGACCTGGCATATCGTCAAGGGTACGAAACAGGTCAGCGGCTTCCTCGGCGCTTCCGGCAAGCCGCGGCCGATGCCGCAGAAGGAAGTGGATGCCCTGCGTCGCCAGATCGAGGAAGGCATCGAGCATCCGAAGCCGAAGATCATGTTCGACATCGGCGAAGCGGTGCGCGTGATCGACGGTCCGTTCGCCTCCTTCAACGGTGTCGTCGAAGAGGTGCTCGAGGACAAGGCCAAGCTGAAGGTGAGCGTTTCCATCTTCGGCCGTCCGACCCCGGTCGAGCTGGATTACGTCCAGGTCGAGAAGGGCTGATAACAGATTCGGCCTGGCTTCGGTCAGGCTGTAACCCGGACAGGATGTTCGGGTTTTACCACCAGAGGTGGGAGCAAGCCTGAGGAAATCAGGGTGCGAATAACGGTGAAGGGAAGGATGCCCGGATCCCAATGGAGAAAACATGGCAAAGAAAGTTGCAAAACTCGTCAAGCTGCAAGTAGCAGCGGGCGCCGCCAACCCGGCTCCGCCGGTCGGTCCGGCACTGGGTCAGGCTGGCGTCAACATTATGGAATTCTGCAAGGCGTTCAACGCCAGGACGCAGGAGATGGAAAAGGGCATGCCGTTGCCGGTGGTCATCACCGTCTACCAGGACAAGTCATTCGATTTCATCGTCAAGACCCCGCCGGCTTCCGCGCTGCTGAAGAAGGCTGCGAAGATCCAGTCCGGCAGCCCTGAGCCGAACAAGAAGAAGGTCGGCACCGTCACCCGTGCGCAGGTGAAAGAGATCGCCGAGACCAAGATGCCCGACCTGAACTGCTACGACGTTGACGCCGCTATGCGCATCGTTGAAGGCACGGCCCGTTCGATGGGTCTGGAAGTTCAGGGTTAAGGAGGCAAGTCATGGCAAAGTTGACCAAACGTATGAAGGCCTCCGTGGCCGCCGTTCCTGCCGAGGCAGTGAATCTCGAAGCAGCCGTCAAGGCGGTGCTGGCTCAGCCGGCCGCCAAGTTCGACGAGTCCGTCGATGTGGCTGTGAAGCTGGGTGTTGACCCGCGTCACGCCGACCAGATGGTGCGCGGTTCCATCGCGCTGCCGCACGGTACCGGCAAGACCGTTCGCGTCGCCGTGTTCGCCAAGGGCCCGAAGGCCGAAGAGGCCAAGAAGGCCGGTGCCGATATCGTCGGCGCTGACGATTTGCTGGAGAAGGTGCAGGAGGGTTTCCTCGATTTCGACCGCGTCGTCGCGACTCCGGACATGATGGGTCTCGTCGGTCGTCTGGGCCGTGTGCTCGGTCCGCGCGGCCTGATGCCGAACCCGAAGCTGGGCACCGTGACCATGGACGTGGGCAAGGCCGTCTCCGCGATCAAGTCGGGCATGATCGAGGTTCGCGTCGACAAGGCTGGCGTGCTGCATGCACCGGTCGGCCGTCGCTCGTTTGACGAGGCGAAGCTCCTGGAGAACGTCAAGATGCTGCTCGCCGAGCTGAACCGCATGAAGCCGTCCACCGCCAAGGGCCGCTACATGCAGCGCATGTCCATCTCGTCCACCATGGGCGCGGGCGTACGCGTCGACGTCGGCACGCTGTAATCGAATCCGGCCGGCCATGGATGGCCGGCCATGCAGTTCCCTAGGGAATTGTGAACCAGTTCGGCCAAGGGTGCAGAGCACCGGCGGCCGATAAAAACGATCCGTCCAAGACTGCAGGAGTGCCTCGGCACTTAATCGGGGAAGCCCGTCCCGCATAGATGGAGTGCAAGCTCACTTGCGCGGGTCGAATAGCAAGGGGGTGAATGTGAATAGAGAAGACAAGCACCGTGTAGTTGAAGAGCTGCATGCCGCTTGGGTCGACTCCACCGCCGGTGTTGTGACGCATTACCGTGGCATGACGGTTACCCAGATGGGTGACCTTCGCCGCCAGCTGCACAACGCAGGCGTTTCCCTGCAGGTCGTCAAGAACACCTTGGCGCGCCTTGCAGCGGAAGGAACCGGCTTCAAGAGCATGGAATCGCTCTTTACCGGACCGGTTGCGATTGCTTACGGCAAGGATCCGGTTGGTCTGGCGAAGACCATCTCGGAGTTTGCCAAGGCAAACGAAGCGCTCGAGATCAAGGGTGGCGCGCTGGATGGCAAGATGATCGATGCTCAGGGTATCAATGCCCTGGCTTCGCTGCCGTCCCGCGAAGTGCTGCTGGCCAAGTTGCTGGGCAGCATGAACTCGCCGATCACCGGCTTCGTACGCACGCTGTCGGAAGTCCCGGCATCGTTCGTTCGTACGCTCGCAGCGATTCGCGACCAGAAGCAAGCCGCATAAACATTTATACATCATTCAACTAAACTGAAAAACCTGACAAGAGGAGCTAATACAATGTCGAAAGCACTGACGAAAGATGAACTGATTTCCGCCATCGAGAGCATGTCTGTTCTCGAGCTGTCCGAGCTGGTCAAGGCTCTGGAAGACAAGTTCGGCGTTTCCGCCGCTGCCCCGGTTGCCGTCGCTGCAGTCCCGGCTGCCGGTGGCGCTGCCGCTGCTGCCGCTGAAGAGAAGACCGAGTTCGACGTCGTCCTGATGGGCGCCGGCGACAAGAAGATCGGCGTGATCAAGGTCGTTCGCGAGCTGACCGGCCTGGGCCTGAAGGAAGCCAAGGACCTGGTCGAGGGCGCACCGAAGGCTGTCAAGGAAGGCGTTTCCAAGGCAGAGGCCGAAGAGCTGAAGAAGAAGCTGGAAGAGGCCGGCGGCACGGTCGAGCTGAAGTAAGACCGGTCTGTTGTCTACGTTTGCATCCGTAAACGTACCGTGGTCAGTCCCCGGTGGTGAATGCCACCGGGGATTGGCCATTTCTCTTTGATCAATCTGAAGAATCGTTCACAGGCAGAGGGCTATCATGGCAAAGCAAGTTCTATCCAAGCGTATCCGCAAAAATTTCGGCAGCATCCATGCACCGATCGGCATGCCCAACATGCTGCAGTTGCAGACCCAGTCGTATAACGAGTTTGTCGGTGTCGGCAAGGAGCTGAACGAAGCCAAGCTGGCCGCGGTCTTTCAGAGTGTGTTCCCGATTCGCGATTACAGTGGTCAGGCGGAACTGAGTTTCGAAGGGCTCGAGTACAGCCCGCCCCGCTATGACCTCGATGAATGCCGCCGTCGCGACATGACCTATGCCCTGCCGGTGAAGGTCAAGCTGCGGCTGAAGATTTATGAAACCGAGACGGAAAAGGGTGTGAAGCGCAAGGTCAAGGAAGTGCGCGACCAGTCCGTCTACATGGGCGAGATCCCGCTGATGACCGAGCACGGCTCGTTCATCATCAACGGTACCGAGCGCGCCATCGTGTCGCAGGTGCATCGCTCGCCGGGCGTGTTTTTCGATCATGACGAAGGCAAGACCCATGCTTCCGGCAAGTTCCTGTACAAGGCGCGCGTGATCCCGTACCGCGGCTCCTGGCTCGACTTCGAGTTCGACGCCAAGGACAAGGTCAACTTCCGTATCGACCTGCGCCGCAAAATGCCGGCCGGTATCCTGTTGAAGGCGCTGGGGCTCTCCACGCAGGAGATCCTCGACCGTTTCTACTCCCGCCGTACCTACCGTTTCCACAAGGACGGCCTGCAGGTCAAGTTCGTGCCGGAGCTCTTCGAGGGCACCCGTGCCGTCACCGCCATCAAGCTGGATGGCAAGCAGGTCGTGGCCGAAGGCAAGAAATTCACCAAGGTTGCCATCAAGAAGCTCGCTGAGGCGAAGGTCGAGTGGATCGATATGCCGCTGGAAAGCGTGATCGGCGAAGTGACCGCCGAGCCGCTGCTCGTCGACGGCGGCGAGATCCTGTTCGACTGCAACCACGAGCTGACCGAGGAGGCGATCTCCGCGATGCAGGGCGCCGGCGTCAAGCAGTTCGACTGCCTGCTGATCGATGCTTTCATGCGCGGACCGTGGCTGGCCGATACCCTCCGTCTGGACACCGTGCAGTCGAAGGAAGAGGCACAGGTCGAGATCTATCGCATGATGCGTCCTGGCGAGCCGCCGACGGTGGAGACCGCCAAGGCGCTGTTCGAGTCGCTGTTCTTCGATGCTTCCCGCTACGACCTGTCGCGCGTCGGCCGCATGAAGCTGAACAGCCGTTTGGGCATCAGCGTTGATGAGGTTAACCTCGATTTCGGCACGCTGCGCATCGAGGACATCCTGCTGACGCTGGATACGCTGCTGAAGCTGCGTGACGGCATCGGCGACGTCGACGACATCGACCATCTGGGCAACCGCCGTATCCGTTCGGTCGGCGAGCTGCTGGAGAACCAGATCCGTCTGGGCCTGGTGCGTATGGAGCGCGCCATCCGCGAGCGTCTCTCCTCCGCCGAGCTGATCGAGATGATGCCGTCGGATCTGGTCAACGCCAAACCGCTGATCGCGGCCGTGAAGGAGTTCTTCGGCTCCTCGCAGCTGTCGCAGTTCATGGACCAGACCAACCCGCTTTCGGAAGTGACCCACAAGCGCCGTCTCTCCGCATTGGGCCCGGGTGGTCTGTCGCGTGAGCGCGCCGGCTTCGAGGTGCGCGACGTGCATCCGACCCACTACGGCCGCCTCTGCCCGATCGAGACGCCGGAAGGTCCGAATATCGGTCTGATCAACTCGCTCTCCTGCTACGCCAAGGTGAACGACTTCGGCTTCATCGAGACGCCGTACCGCAAGGTGGCGGACGGCAAGGTGACCAACGAGGTGGCCTACCTCTCCGCCATCGACGAGGCCAAGCACGTGATCGCCCAGGCCAACGCCAAGGTCGATGCGAAGGGTGGTTTCGTCGATACCTTCATCCAGTGCCGTCAGGACGGTGAGTTCATCATGGCCGCCCCCGAGGAAATCGACTTCATGGACGTATCGCCGTCGCAGGTGGTCTCCGTTTCCGCCGGCCTGATCCCGTTCCTCGAGCACGACGACGCCAACCGTGCACTGATGGGCTCGAACATGCAGCGTCAGGCTGTACCACTGATCCGTTCCGAGAAGCCGCTGGTCGGTACCGGCATGGAAGCCTCGCTGGCGCATGACTCGGGTGTCAGCACCATCGCCCGCCGCGGTGGTGTGGTCGAGCGCGTCGACGGCGAGCGTATCGTGATCCGCGTGAACGACGACGAGCAGGTCGAGGGCGAGCCGGGCGTGGATATCTACCGCCTGTTCAAGTACCGCCGCTCCAACCAGAGCACCTGCTTCAACCAGAAGCCGCTGGTCAAGGTCGGTATGCAGATTGCCAGGGGCGAGATCATTGCCGACGGCCCGAACACCGATTACGGCGAGCTGGCGCTTGGCCGTAACGCCCTGGTGGCCCTGATGCCGTGGCGCGGCTACAACTTCGAGGACGCTATCATCATCTCCGAGAAGCTGGTGCGTGACGACGTTTACACCTCGATCCACATCGAGGAGTTCGAGTGCGTGGCCCGCGATACCAAGCTGGGCGCTGAGGAAATCACCCGCGATATCCCGAACGTCGGTGAGGAGGCACTGCGCCACCTCGACGACGCCGGCATCGCCTACATCGGTGCCGAGGTGAAGCAGGGTGACATCCTGGTCGGCAAGATCACCCCGAAGGGCGAGACCCAGCTGTCGCCGGAAGAGAAGCTGCTGCGCGCCATCTTCGGCGAGAAGGCTGCCGACGTGCGCGACACCTCCCTGCGCGTGAAGCCGGGCGAGGAGGGCGTAGTCGTCGACGTTCAGGTCTTCACCCGCCGTGGTGACGAGAAGGACGTCCGCGCCAAGGCGATCGAGGAAGAGGAGATCGAGAAGCTCTACGCCGACAAGGAGGAGGAGCGCCGTATCCTCGAGGGTAACGTGATTGCCCGTCTGCAGGGTCTGTTGACCGGCCAGGGAGCTGCCAAGTGCAAGGGCCTGAAGAAGGGTGACGCGATCACTTCCGAACTGCTGGCTTCACTGAGCCTGCGCGATCTGGCCTCCGTCTCCGTGCAGGACGACACCATCAACGCCCGCGTCTCCGAGATCCTGGAGAGCCTCGACAAGGAGCGCGCCCGTCTGGAGTCGCGCTTCGAGGAGAAGGTGGCGAAGGTCCGCGAGGGCTCCGAGCTGAAGCCGGGCATGCTGAAGGTGGTCAAGGTCTACGTCGCGGTGAAGCGCAAGCTGCAGCCGGGCGACAAGATGGCCGGCCGCCACGGTAACAAGGGTGTGATTTCGGTGATCGTGCCGGAAGAGGACATGCCGTACACCGAGGACGGCACGCCGGTCGACATCTGCCTGAACCCGCTGGGCGTTCCGTCGCGCATGAATATCGGCCAGATCTTCGAGATCCATATGGGCTGGGCTGCCAGCGAACTGGGCAAGCGTCTGGACGAGATGGTTCGCGCCAAGGCGAAGACCGATGAGGTCCGCAAGTTCCTGCTCGATATCTACGCCGAGGACAAGGCGGCCTCGACCGCCATCAAGGCGATGAGCGCCGACGAGGTGCTCGATCAGGCTGAGCTCTTGAAGGGTGGAGTGCCGATCGCGACCCCGGTGTTCGACGGTGCCAAGGAAGAGCACATCCGCCGCATGCTGACCCTGGCGGGTCTGCCGGAGACCGGCCAGACCACGCTGTACGACGGCCGCACCGGCGAGCCGTTCGACCGTCCGGTCACCATCGGTCACATGTACATCCTGAAGCTGCACCACCTGGTCGACGAGAAGATCCATGCCCGTTCGACCGGTCCGTACAGTCTCGTTACCCAGCAGCCGCTGGGCGGCAAGGCGCAGTTCGGCGGCCAGCGCTTTGGTGAAATGGAAGTGTGGGCGCTGGAAGCCTACGGCGCGGCCTACACGCTGCAGGAGATGCTCACCGTCAAGTCCGACGACGTGCAGGGCCGTACCAAGATGTACGAGTCCATCGTGCGCGGCGACATGATGTTCGATGCCGGTATTCCGGAATCGTTCAATGTGATGACCAAGGAACTGAACGCCCTGGCGATTGACATCGAGATGGTCAAGAAGCCGGCCGCAACCCAAGGAGAGTAAGCCATGCAAGAACTTCTGAAGATGTTCCAGAAGCCCAGCAGCATCGAGGATTTCGATGGCCTGCGCGTTGGCCTGGCAAGCCCGGAGAAGATCCGTTCCTGGTCGTATGGCGAGGTGAAGAAGCCGGAGACCATCAACTACCGTACTTTCAAGCCGGAGCGCGATGGCCTGTTCTGCGCCAAGATCTTCGGCCCGATCAAGGATTACGAGTGCCTGTGCGGCAAGTACAAGCGCCTGAAGCACCGCGGTGTGGTCTGCGAGAAGTGCTCCGTGGAAGTGATCCAGTCGAAGGTGCGCCGCGAGCGCATGGGTCACATCGACCTGGCTGCACCGGTCGCCCACATCTGGTTCCTGAAGAGCCTGCCGTCCCGTATCGGCCTGCTGCTGGACAAGACCCTGAAGGAACTCGAGCGCATCCTCTACTTCGAGTCCTACGTCGTGCTCGATCCGGGTCTGACGAGCCTGGAACAGTTCCAGGTTCTGACCGAGGAAGAGTACATCGAGGCATTCGAGGAGTACGGCGAGGAGTTCCGCGCCGGCATGGGTGCCGAGGCGCTGCGCGAGATGCTGAAGGCGATCAACCTCGAAGAGGAGCGCCAGAGCCTGCGTGCGCAGATCGCCGCCACCAAGGCGGTCACCAAGCTGACCAAGCTGACCAAGCGCCTGAAGACCATCGAGGCGATGATCGATTCCGGCAACCGTCCGGAGTGGATGATCCTCGAGGTGATCCCGGTGCTGCCGCCGGAGATCCGTCCGCTGGTGCCGCTGGACGGCGGCCGCTTCGCGACCTCGGATCTGAACGACCTCTATCGTCGTGTCATCAATCGCAACAACCGTCTGCGCCGTCTGCTGGAGCTGAATGCTCCGGAAATCATCACGCGCAACGAGAAGCGCATGCTGCAGGAGTCGGTCGACGCGCTGTTCGACAACGAACGCCGTTCCAAGCCGATCACCGGCAACAACCGCCGTCCGCTGAAGTCGCTCTCCGACGTCATCAAGGGCAAGCAGGGCCGTTTCCGCCAGAACCTGCTCGGCAAGCGCGTCGACTACTCGGGCCGTTCGGTCATCGTGGTCGGCCCTGAGCTGAAGCTGCACCAGTGCGGCCTGCCGAAGAAGATGGCGCTGGAGCTGTTCAAGCCGTTTATCTACAACAAGCTGGAGATGCGCGGCCTCGCTACTACCATCAAGGCGGCCAAGAAGCTCGTCGAGCAGGGCATTCCGGAGGTATGGGATATCCTCGCCGAGGTGATCCATGAGCATCCGGTGATGCTGAACCGTGCACCGACGCTGCACCGCCTCGGCATCCAGGCTTTCGAGCCGGTGCTGATCGAGGGCAAGGCGATCCAGCTGCATCCGCTCGTCTGTACCGCCTTCAACGCCGACTTCGACGGCGACCAGATGGCCGTGCACGTTCCGCTCTCCATCGAGGCGCAGACCGAAGCGCGTGCGCTGATGATGTCGACCAACAACATCCTGTCGCCCGCCACCGGCAAGCCGGTGATCGTGCCGACTCAGGATATGGTTCTGGGTCTCTACTACCTGACCCGCGAGCGTCCGTTCGGCAAGGGCGAGGGCATGACCTTCTCGTCGCCGGCCGAAGCCGTGCGCGCCTTCGACAACGGCGCCGTCGAGCTGCACAGCCGCATCCGCTGCCGTATCCGCGGCAAGCGCGAGGAGACCACGGTCGGCCGTGCGATCCTCTCCACCGTGCTGCCGGACGAACTGCCGTTCTCGGCGATCAACCGCGTGCTGACCAAGAAGGAAGTGGGCGGCCTGATCGAGCAGTGCTACCGCGCTGCCGGCAACAAGGCGACCGTACTGCTCGCCGACCGCCTGAAGATCCTCGGCTATACCTACGCCACGCTGTCCGGCGCCTCGTTTGCGCTGAGCGACGTGGTGGTTCCGGATGCGAAGTACAAGCTGGTCGAGGCGGCCGAGAAGGAAGTCACGCATGTCCAGAAGCAGTATGCCGAGGGTTTGATCACCGCTGGCGAGCGCTACAACAAGGTGGTCGACCTGTGGACCCACACCACCGACCGCGTGGCGCGTGCGATGATGGACAACCTGGCCAGTGAGGAGATCACCTCGGCCGACGGCAAGCAGAAGGAGACCACCAAGACCTTCAACCCGGTCTTCATGATGGCTGACTCCGGTGCTCGTGGTTCTGCCCAGCAGATCCGCCAGCTGGCAGGTATGCGCGGCCTGATGGCCAAGCCGGATGGCTCGATTATCGAGACGCCGATCACCTCCAACTTCCGTGAGGGCCTGTCGGTTCTGCAGTACTTCATCTCCACCCACGGTGCCCGTAAGGGTCTCGCGGATACGGCACTGAAGACTGCCAACTCCGGTTATCTGACCCGCCGTCTGGTGGACGTCGCGCAGGATGCGGTGATCCGTATCCAGGATTGCGGCACCGAGAACGGCATCACGCTCAACGCTCTCGTCGAGGGCGGCGAGGTGATCGAGCCGCTGGCCGAGCGTGCGCTGGGCCGTGTGCTGCTGGAGGCGGCTTACGATCCGATTTCCGGTGAGGAGATCGCACCGGCCGGTGCCATGGTCACCGAGGACCTGGCCGCCAAGATCGAGGAGTCGGCCATCGAGTCGATCCGCATCCGCTCCGTGCTGACCTGCGATGCCGACGACGGCCTCTGCGCGACCTGCTACGGCCGCGACCTGGCTCATGGCACGCCGGTTTCCATCGGCGAGGCGGTCGGCGTGATCGCCGCACAGTCGATCGGCGAGCCGGGCACGCAGCTGACCATGCGTACCTTCCACGTTGGTGGTACCGCATCGCGTGCGGCCGAGCAGGCCCACACCGAGTCGAAGTTCAGCGGTGTCGTGGAGCTTTCCAATGCCGTGTTCGTCACCGACTCGCAGGGTGCCGACATCGTCATCAACCGTCATACCGAGGTGGTGATTTCCGACGGCAAGGGCAAGGAGCTGGAGCGCCATCGTGCCCCGTACGGCGCGCGCCTGGTCGTCAAGGACGGCGAGTCCGTCAAGGCTGGCCAGAAGCTGGCACAGTGGGATCCGTACACGATGCCGCTGATCGCCGAGGTGGACGGCAAGGTCCGCAACGTCGACCTCGAGGATGGCATCACCGTCCGCGAGCAGTCGGACGAAGTGACCGGCCTGTCCAACCGCGTGGTGATCCAGCAGGCCGATACGCGCAAGGATGCGCTGCGTCCGCAGATCCAGCTGGTCGATCCGAAGAATCCGGAAGCCGATCCGATCATCCTGCCGCGTACCAACGTGCCGGCCCGTTACTTCCTGTCGCCGGGCGCGATCCTCAATGTTGAGCACGGCGAGGACGTGAAGGCGGGTGACGTACTGGCCCGCATTCCGCGCGAAGCCGGCAAGACCAAGGATATTACCGGCGGTCTGCCGCGCGTGGTCGAGCTGTTCGAGGCCCGCAAGCCGAAGAACCTGGCGCTCATCTCCGAGGTCGATGGCAAGATCAGCTTCGGTAAGGACATCCGCGGCAAGCGCCGCGTGTTCGTCGAGCCGGATAACGGTAACGAGCCGATCGAGTACCAGATTCCGAAGGGCAGCCACATCATCGTTCAGGAAGGCGACCGCGTACGCCGCGGTGAGCGCCTGATGGAAGGCTCGCCGGCTCCGCAGGACATCCTGAAGGTGCTGGGTGTCGAGGCACTCGCCAACTACCTGATCGACGAAGTGCAGGAGGTTTACCGACTGCAGGGCGTGAAGATCAACGACAAGCACATCGAGGTGATCGTTCGCCAGATGATGCGCAAGGTGCAGATCATCGATCCGGGCACGACCGGTTACATCGCCGGCGAGCAGGTCGAGCGTCGCTCGCTGGTGATCGAGAACCGTCAGCTGGAGGAGCAGGGCAAGGTGCCGGCTACCTTCGAGCCGATCCTGCTGGGTATCACCAAGTCGTCGCTGAACACCGAGTCGTTCATCTCGGCCGCTTCGTTCCAGGAGACGACCCGCGTGATCACCGAGGCGGCACTGGCCGGCAAGGTGGACTGGCTGACCGGTCTGAAGGAGAACGTCATTCTTGGTCGCCTGCTGCCTGCAGGTACCGGTCTGGCGGCTCGCAATGCGCCGAAGCCGGCGGTGGCCGCCGCTGCCGAAGAGGAGAAGGAGGCTGATACGGAAGTGCTGGCCGAGCTCTCCCACATCGTCGAGGATGAATCCATCGAGGAAGAGATGAGCATCGACGAAGGCTTCGAGGAGCAGGGTGGAGCCGAAGACGAAGCGGCGTAAGCCGTCTCTCCGCAACCAATGAAAAAGGGCGCCTCCGGGCGCCCTTTTTTATTTTGGTATCTGTCGTGATGATGCGTGCTCAGAGATGGCCGCCGCGCCGCCACATTTCGTAAACGGTCAGCAGGATCTCGACGACGATCAGGATGACGATATACCACTCCACGCGCAGCGAACGCTTGTTCTGCAGCAGGTCGAGCAGCGTTTCCGCCGTCTTGGAGATCATTTCGAGCTTGCGCTCCAGTGCCCGGTGCCGCTCCACAAGTTCGTATTCGTCGGCCAGCCGCGCATAGAGACGCTCGTATTGCGGCGCATCCCACAACAGTTCCGGCTTCTCGGCCACTTCGACGCGGCCGACCATCTTACCCTGGATGCTCAGCACATCGCCGATATGCTCGAGCAGCTTGCGGCTCTGGTGACTCAGGCGGCCACCCTGCTGCAGGTTGTTGGCGAGCGGTTCGATGCGCTCGAAAATTTGCGCCAGCGTGGATTCGTAGTAGGAGAGGATGGCGCTCTTGGCCAGCACATCGGCAACGATCTGCAGACGCGACAGCTCGAAATTCGCGAGCACGATGCCGTTGCCGCTGACTGAATCCGCTTCCTTGTCACCCAGCCGCAGTTCGCTGCTTTCCGATTCGCTGTTGGAGAGCGGTTGCAGGATGAACGGTTCCAGCTCCTTCAGGAAGGTGACCTCCTCGACCGCCGTGAGACCGAACAGGACCACCGCACCGTAGCGGAACAGGACGGCGGCGCCCTGGCTGCCGGCACTGACCATCAGCGGCGATGTTGCCAGACGCTGGGCCCTCTCGAAGGCGCGTAGTTCAAGCCGCTGGCCCACATAGAGTGCGCGGGCACTGATCTTCTCCTGTTGCTCGAAAGGCATGGTATCTCCCGAAATTCGATTGAATGACTGCTATCATAGCCAAATGCGGCCGGGTTAGATATCGCCCGATTGCGGGCGGGGTTGAATGCGGCCGGCCGGTCTGTGCTACCCTTCCGGGATGCCAGCCAAGGAGGATTCACGATGAAAGCGACGCCACTGATCATTATGGGAGTTATCGCAATCGGACTTGCCGCCTGTCAGGGCAGCGAGCCGTCCAAGACCA
>DATLWR010000008.1:0-4385 GCA_035576205.1 Mariprofundaceae bacterium | reverse complement strand
CTCCAGCTCTTCCGCATCGACCAGTTGGAAGTGCGTGGCGAGATAACCCATCAGGCCGCCGCCCAACAGGCCACCGAAGTGGGCGAGGTAGGCAACATTGGAGGTGTCGTCGGTCAACAGTTGGTAGGCCTCATTGCCCATCCAGGCGATGAGTAACACCCAAGCCGGTGCCCGCACCGTGTCGAAATAGAAGCCGAGCGAATAGAAAAAGGGAATGCGTCGCTTGCCGAAGAAAGCGGCGTACATGCCCATCATGCCGGCGATGGCGCCGGAGGCGCCGAGCAGCGGCACGGCCGAATCGCTGTTGCCGGCGGTGAAGAAAGCGAGCGCGATCAGGCCGCCGGTGAGATAGGCGATCAGGTAGAGCCCGGAACCGAGCAGGCGCTCCACCACCAGGCCGACGATCAGCAGGAACACCATGTTGCCGACCAGATGCATGACACCGCCATGCATGAACATATGGGTGAAGGCATCGGAGATTTCGGGGAAGGCGGGCTTGAAGGTATGCGCTTCGCTGACGATCTTGTCGAACTTCTCCTCGAAATCCCGCCGATCCTCTCGCCAGCGTTCGAAATCCGGTTCGCCCTTCTTCACCACCTCGCCGTTGGCCATGGCGCGCAGGAACGGGGCGTCGTGCTGCAAATGCTGCACGATGGCGGGGTAGGCATGCGGGTCGGTACGCATCTCCGCCAGGGTGTCGGCGTCGTCGTTTTGCTGGTGCTGGCGCAGGAACTCCTCGTAGCGCGGGAACTCGATCTTCGGCAGCGACGAGTGCAGGTACTGGTGCATCGCCGCCTCGTAGCGCTTGCCGTCGCCGGCCTGCCAGAAGCTGAAGACCAGCACGTTGACGAGCACCAGTGCGATGGTGACCACCGGCGGCTTTTTCCAGTTCATCTTCTTGGCAAACGGTACGATCAGCATGCCGATCCTCCCTGCCGACTGCGTGACGACTGCGACAGCGGGATTCGTCGCGTTGATTGCATGGTTGTTGTCAGGCGGGCTGCTGCGAACGCCCGATACGGGCCAGCGCCATCTTCGCCTGCTGGATTCCCTCATGCTGCGGGAACTTGGTGATCAGCGATTGCAGGATCGAGGACGCCTGCTTGTCACGCTTGAAATGCTCGTGCAACACACGCGCCACGGACAGGTAGAGCTCGAACAGGCCGGGATAGGTGGGGAAGCGTTTGGCGAAGTTGTTGGCCAGCGCCAGCATCAGATCGTAATCCGATGCCTTCTGGGCCGCCTGCATCAACGAGTGGGTATGCTCGGCGTGGTTCAGCTGGAATTGCGGATCGACCTCGTAGCAGAGGCGGAAGATCTGCAGCGCCTTCTTGCCGTGGCCATGTTCCATCAGGCTGAGGATATAGTCGCCGCCGACGCGGCCGAGGTCCTCATGCTCGCCCAGCTGCTTGAGCAGCTTGAGATAGAGCTCGTGCAGCTGGATCTGCTGGGCGCTCATATCGTTGCTCAGGTGCTTGGCGATGAACGGCTTGGCAACTTCGGGGTGTCCCTCCTGCACCAGCAGTTGCGCCTTGGCCACCGGGCTCAGGCCTGCCGGTTCCGCCGACTTTTTCTTACCGGCAGCCGGCTCGTATTCGACCTCGGGCTTAACGCCGAGCTCCTCGTGGAACTGATAGATGACGTAGCCCATGAGGTGGAACATGACGATGCTGTAATAGCTGCTGATGAAGTCGGCGACGACGATGATAACGAGGAAATTGGACGGTGTGACCGTGGGGCCGAGCAACATCATCAGGGCACTGCTGGCACCGACGAGCAGGATCAGCATGCCGACCAGTCCGAGGTAGGAGGGGCCGATCATGCGCACCATTTCGATCAGCTGCATCGGGCTGATCGCCTGGAAGAAACTGCGGGTCACGCCGAGCACCATGATCATGGCCGGGAAGATGATCGTCAGCCCGACCAAGGCGATGATGACGGCGATCAGGCCCAGCATGGAGGAGAGGCCGCCCAGAATGGCGATGACAATCAGCAGCAGGTAAGCCTTGACCGGCAGTTCGAAATCGCGGCCGCTCATCGAGGTGGATCCCTTTGGCGGTTTCAGGTGGCCGACAGCTGTGGATTGCAGAACCTGGAAAGCGTATTTCATCAGGATGAATGGCAGCAGGAGCGCGGCGATGATACCGCCCAGCGGGATCAGCTGCAGCAGGCTGGCCAGCGACATGATGATCAGGAAGACCAGCGAGGCGGGATGCAGCGGGTAGAGAAAGGCGGCCGGCATACGCTTCCAGAACGGCGGTACCTCGGCGGAGAATTCCAGCCTGTTCAGCAGTCGGTCGCAAACCGGGCAGAAGGCCTCGCTGCGCTCATTGGCCGGTACGCAGCGCGAACAGAAATGGATGGCGCAATCCGGGCAGTGCCAGCGGGCAGGAGTCCCCGGATGGTATCTGCATGCCTTGGAACTGGCGGCCATGGTTGTCGCTCCCCGAATCGCCGACAGATACCGGCAATTACCTTAGAAATCCTACGGAAAATGCTGGGTTAAAATCCATTCATGTTCAATAGGATAAATTCTTAACAGGCGACCCGGGGGCAAAAAAACCGGCGGTCACCCGGTTAGGTGCCGCCGGTCTGTAGACCCATTTGCCTGTTTAGCGGGGCAGGGTCGTGGAACCCATCAGATACTCGTCAACGGCACGGGCACACTGCCGGCCTTCGCGGATCGCCCAGACCACCAGGGACTGGTCGCGGCCGATGATCTGGTCTCTAGGGATTAGCGCCGAGCCGGTGGTGATGTCACCTTCGGCAAGGGCGCAAGTAGCTTCTTCAAAATCCACTGCATGAAAGGGTAAATTAACAACATGCCTATGGTTTATCGTATGATCTTATTAACCTTTGAGCCTCGTTTAGCCCTGAAGAAGCTTTGACTGTTAATGGTGATGGTTTCGCATTCCAATGTTTGACTATGTCCTCTGCATTCTGGACTTCTTTTGGCAACATGTTTTTTTTGATGTTATTTAAAGCATTTTGAGCATTTTCATTAACACGACCATAAGCGGCTAGTTGAGACAACTTAAAATAGGCATAGGCAAGGGTATTATCTTTGGGAACGACTTTTCCTTCCCAATAGATAATGGAGAGGTTGTATAGGGACATGGGAAAACCCTGCTTGGCTGCAAGCTTCCACCAATAAATGGCTTTATCAAATTGCTGATTCCGAAAATAATCAATGCCAACATCATGTTGAGCAAGCGCATATCCTGCCTTGGCAGCGATCAATTTATATTTGAGGGATTTGCCTGCGTCTTTGGGAACAACATTATATTGGCCCCCATAATAGCAGCCTAATTTGTAAGCCCCAAGAGGGTCACCGGCATTGGCAGATTTAGTAAACCACTGGAGCGCTTGATGGGGATCTTTCTCAACACCGTAACCATTGTTAAGCATCATTCCCACATGGTATTGGGCTTCGGGATTGCCCTTTTGGGCTATCGAAAGCATTTTTTCAAATAATATTTGGCTGTCATCAACAGCTTCCGCACCTAAAGGAAGAGCCAAAAAAAGAACCAACCAAATTGCCCGCATCGGCATCTGCATAGTTCCCCCCATCTCGTATATGGGATATTAGAAAAGACCTTTACTTCCATATAAGATGCTAAAAAAACTGTGTCAAATTGAGAGCAAAACGGAAAAATAAAGCCGGCGGGGTATCCGCCGGCTTCGAGGTCTTTCCATTCGCCTGCTTAGCGGGGCAGAGTTGTGGAGCCCATCAGATACTCGTCGACGGCACGGGCACACTGCCGGCCTTCGCGGATCGCCCAGACCACCAGGGACTGGCCGCGACGCATGTCGCCGGCGGCGAACACTTTGTCGAGGCTGGTGCGATAATCGCTGGTGTTGGCCTCGACGTTGCCGCGGCCATCCTTTTTCACGCCCAGCTCATCGAGCATGCCCTCGTGCACCGGATGCACGAAGCCCATGGCCAGCAGCACGAGATCGGCCTTCAGCGTGAATTCGCTGCCGGGGATTTCGCTCATCTTCCACTGGCCGTTCTCCTGCTTCCACTCGACGCGGGCGCACTCGAGAGCGGTGACCTTGCCGTTCTCGCCGACGAAACGCTTGGTGGTGACGCAAAAGTCGCGCGCGCACCCTTCCTCCTGCGAGGTGGAGGTGCGGTACTTGTTCGGCCAGAAGGGCCAGGTGACCAGCTTGTTCGGCTTGTCCTCGGGGCGCGGCAGGATCTCGATCTGGGTGACCGATTCCGCGCCGTGGCGGTTGGAGGTGCCGATGCAGTCGGAGCCGGTGTCGCCGCCGCCGACGACCACGACATGCTTGCCGGCGGCCGTGATGAAGTCGGCTTCCGGGATGTCGTCGCCCAGCACGCGCTTGGTGTTCTTGGCAAGCAGCTCCATGGCGAAGTGGAT
>DATLWR010000007.1:0-10177 GCA_035576205.1 Mariprofundaceae bacterium | reverse complement strand
GGCCATCCGGCGCATCAGCGGAGCGCTCGACGCCCGCCAGTATCGCATCATCCCGGTCGCCGCCCCCACCGAGGAGGAGCGGGCGCAACCCTATATGTGGCGCTTCTGGCGGCAGCTTCCCAGGTGCGGCAAGGTGACGATTTTCGACCGTTCGTGGTACGGTCGGGTACTGGTGGAGCGGGTCGAGGGCTTTTGTGCCGAGGCGGACTGGATGCGCGCCTACAGCGAGATCAACGATTTCGAGGAACAGCTTGTCGACAGCGGCGTGGTGTTGGCGAAGTTCTGGCTCTCCATCGGGGCCGAGGAGCAGCTGCGGCGTTTCGAGGAACGGCAGCAGATCGGTTTCAAGCGATTCAAGATCACCGACGAGGACTGGCGCAATCGCGAGAAGTGGGATGCCTACGAGCAGGCGGTTTGCGACATGGTCGACCGTACCAGCACCGAGATCGCCCCCTGGACACTGGTCGAGGCGAACGACAAGCGCTTCGCGCGGGTGAAGGTGCTGAAGACGATCTGCCACCAGCTTGAAGCAGCTATGGGGAAATAGGAAGGACGATGCGGGTTCTGGCTTCTTACAATATCAAGGGCGGAGTGGGCAAAACCACGACGGCAGTGAATCTCGCCTGGCTCGCCGCCCGCGAGGGCAACCGCACGCTGCTGTGGGATCTCGACCCGCAGAGTGCCGCCAGCTACTGCTTTCGGGTCAAGGCCAGAGCGCATGGCAAGAAGCTGTTGCTCGGCAAGTCGGAGGTGGATGATCTCATCCGCTCGACGCTCTACGAACGACTCGACCTGCTGCCTTCCGATTTCTCCTACCGTAACGTCGACGTGCTGCTGCACGAGGCGAAGAATCCGCTGGAACGGCTGCACAAGGTGCTCAAGCCGGTACGGGACGACTACGACATGGTCATTCTCGATTGTCCGCCCGGACTGTCGCTGCTTTCCGAGGCGGTATTCCGTGCCGCCGATGCACTGGTGGTGCCGACGCTGCCGTCGATCCTGTCGTTGCGCACGCTGAAGATGCTAATCGAATTCAAGAAAGAGCGGTCGCTCGATCATCTCGGTCTGTTCGCTTTTCTGACCATGGTGGATCGCCGCAAGAAACTGCATAACGAGGTGATCGAGGCGCGGCCCCGCATGCAGCCGTGGATGCTGGAGAGTTTTGTGCCCTATGTCAGCGAGGTGGAGCAGATGGCTGAACGCCGCGAGCCGGTGTTCGCCTTCGCCCCCGCCGGTCGTGCCGCCGAGGCCTATGCAAGCCTGTGGGCGGAGATCCATCGGCATTTGGGTCGTCCCGACTGAAGTAGCTGGGAACCCACTTTTCCTTTATCGAACAGTGCCGGGCGATGTCGAACGGGTGGTGATAATGTTGGCTTTCCGGTCATGTGCTACGCTGCAAGCATGAGCAGCACCGGGACGTTGTTGATTCTCGGTTGCGGGTATGTCGGCGAACGGCTGGCGGTAGCCGCGATCGAACAGGGCATGAAGGTGATCGGCAGCACGCGCCATGCGGTGCGTGCCGATGATCTGCGTGCCCGCGGAATTGAAGCCGTCGTGGCGGCCTCGCCTGTCGCGTTGCCGGGGGATGTGCTGAGGCAGTGCGATGCGGTGCTCGACTCGATCCCGCTGGAACACCATGGCCGCAGAATGCGGGCGCCGCAGTTGCAGTGGTTGCCGGAGGTCGCGTCGCGGCTCTCCCATGTCCGCTGGGCGGGTTACCTATCGACCACCGGTGTCTATGGCGATGCGGGGGGTGCCTGGGTCAACGAGGCGTGGCCATGCAAACCGACGAGCGAGCGAGGTAAGCAGCGGTTGGCGGCCGAGGTGGAATGGCTCGATTCCGGCCTGCCGGCCGAGGTATTCCGCATTGCCGGTATTTACGGGCCGGGACGCAACCTCATTGCGAAGCTCATGGAAGGCAGTTACCAGGCGGTGCGCTGGCAGCCGGCGCACTGGTCCAGCCGCATCCATGTCGACGACATCGTGGCGGCGATCCTGGCGGCCATGCAGAGGCCGCGATCGGGCCGGATCGTCAATCTCGCCGACGACTTGCCGATGCCGCATGACCAATATGTCTGCGAGCTGGCGGCACGGGTCGGGGCACCGGAACCGCAGCTTCTGACTCCGGAGCAGGGTGAACTGCATTTGCCGCCGGCGATGCTCGATTTTTTTCGCGACAGCAAGCGTGTGAGCAATCGCAGACTCCACGAGGAGCTGTTGCCGGCACTGAAATACCCGAGCTTCCGCGATGCCGTGGATGATCTGCTAGGCAGTATCAGATAAGGATGAAGCCGGCGAGCAGCAGCATGAAGACGCTTGCCATTCCTGCGGCAAGCCAGCCGACGGTCCATTCGATCCATTCCAGTTCGTCGAAGAAGATTGTTGCCATGCCTGCTTGCCGGTCCGCATCTCTATCGTAATGGCAAGGAGGGTTGGGTGGGGCGCGACGATGAAGCGCGCAATTGGTTCGGCGGTGGTTATACTTCCGGCATGAATCCGGAAGAGTTCCAGCAGGTCGCCGAGGAAGAGCTGGCCAGTCTGCCAGCCCATTTTCTCGATGCGATCGAGAATGTGGTGATTGCCGTCGACGAGTTCGCCGATGCGGAGACTCTCGCCGAGATGCATATCGATGATCCGTTTGGTCTGCTCGGCCTTTATCAGGGCTGGCCGCTGCCGGAACGCGGCAGTTCCTACGGTGGCCATTTGCCTGACATGATCCACCTTTACCGTCGGCCCATTCTGGCGCTGTGTGACGAAACCGGCGAGGAGCTCCGCCACTGCATCCGGCATGTGCTGGTGCACGAGATCGGCCATTATTTCGGTTTTTCGGACGAGGAGATGGAGGCGATCGAATGTCGGGAGTAGAGGCAAGAAAGGTGCTGCAGGCCCTGCAAGCGCAGCTTGAGAGTGTCGTGGCCGGCAAGACGGAAGCAATTCGGCAGCTGCTGGTGACGCTGATCGCCGGTGGCCACCTCCTGATCGAGGATGTGCCGGGAGTGGGAAAGACGACGCTGGCGCATGCGCTGGCGGCAAGCCTCGACACCGATTTCGGGCGTATCCAGTTCACTGCCGACCTGCTGCCGGCCGACATCATCGGCGTGGAGATCTACGATCCGGCCGAGCGCCACTTCGTTTTCCATCCCGGGCCACTGTTCCACCACATCGTGCTGGCCGACGAGATCAATCGCGCCACGCCCAAGGCACAATCGGCACTACTGGAGGCGATGGCCGAGGGGCAGGTTAGCATCGAGCGCGAGACGCGGCTGTTGCCGCAGCCGTTTTTCGTCGTCGCCACCCAGAACCCGCAGGAGCATCTCGGCACCTTCCCGCTGCCGGAGTCACAACTCGACCGATTCTTCATGCGCATCTCGCTCGGCTATCCGGACCGTGAGGCGGAACGTCAGGTGCTGCTCGGCGAAGCGGGCCGCAACCGGCTGGCGGAGCTTACCGGTATCGCGACATGGCAGACGATCCGCGAGGTGGGCAAAGCATTGCAGTCGGTGCAGGTCGGCCCGGCACTGCTCGAGTATGTGCTGACACTGCTCGAGGCGAGTCGCAATGGCGAGTGGCTGAATCAGGGTATCAGCCCGCGCGCCGGTCGCGACCTGATGCAGGCCGCCCGCGCGCAAGCATGGCTCGACGGCAATGACTATGTGACCGCGGCGGATGTGCAGGCAGTCTGGCAGCCTTGCCTGGCACACCGGGTGGTAGCTGCCGGCACCGCCGAAGCCGCATTGACGGCGCTTCTGGAGAGCGTGCCGGTACCGGCCTGAGGCCGTAATTCCGATGGCCTACGATCCCGCCGACCTCAGACTTCCTCCTTGGCTGCTGCGTTTCTTCGATGCGCTGGTTCGCCTGCGTTTGCCGCTGGGAACGAACTGGCGGATCGGCATGACGCGTCCTGGCATTCTGCTGACCGGTGCCCTCGTTGGTATCTGGCTGGCGGCATTCTATTCCGGCAATAACCTGCTCTACCTGTGTGGTGCGATGCTCACGGCGCTGGCGGCTGCGGCCGTGCTGCGCGGCATTCGGCTGCTGCGCAATCTGCCATCTCTCGATGTGTTCGAGGTTCCGGTGCTGGAGGCCGGCGAGGCGGCGGTGCTGAGGGAATCGCAGCAACGGCAATCGGATACGGCAGCGATCGTGGAGACGGAATTCCATAGTTCCGATATGCAACTGGCATTGCAGCTGCGCGTCGAGCCGGTGCAGACCACCCTGCAGGGGCGACTGAAGCCGGAGAGGCGGGGAGTGTTCGTTCACGGCCACGAAATCCTGTCGACGACAGCACCGCTTGGACTCTATGCCTTATCGTACGCGCGCGGTTCGACTGCTTCGATCGTGGTGATGCCGAAGGCGTGCGCCTGGGTGGATGCCGGCCAGTTGAGCCGTACCCTGCAGGAGGGGGATGAGTGGCGCGACCTGCGCGCCTACGCTGCCGGCGATTCGCTGGCCCGCGTGCACTGGCGCAAGGCGACGATGGAGGCACGGGACTGGACGGTCAAACGCTTCGCCCGGCACGAGCAGGACGAGGCGGACGATTGGCTCTGTGTCGACCTGAGGCTGCCCGACGGCATGGCTGCAGAAAGATTCGAGATGTTGCTCGGCAAGGCCTGGTTCTGGCTGAAAAGCCGCAGGCAGGGCCGCATCGACATTGGCCGGCAATCGTTCGACCTCGCCATGCCCGAAGCACGGCGGCAGGCGATCGTAGCGCTGGCCGCCGCCCGGTCCGAATCCATGCCGCCGGCCATGGGAGGCATTCGACTGTCGCTGGTGGAGGGGAGCGCATGATGCCTGTTACGCTGGTCCGCGCCGAGCGGCTGACGCTGGCGGTGCTGATGTGTGGTGTGGCATCGCTGGCACTCTCCGACTTCGTCAGTCCCGGCTACTGGCTGCTGGCCGCCCTCGCCGCCGTGCTGCGTCTTCTTGTCGGACCACGCCTAGCGCTCAGCGAGCTGCAGGCCAGCCTGATCGGCTGGGGCGGTTTCGTCTGGGTAGGACTGGAGCTGGCCATGGGGCGTGCCTGGGTCGTGGCCTTCACCGACTTCCTGCTGATCCTGTCGCTTGCCGTCACGATCGAGGCGGCGACACCGCGCAACCACCTGCATCGTATGCTGGTCGGGTTGTTCCTGCTGCTGGCGGCTGCTGTGCTGACCGACTCGGTTCTCTATATCTTCCCCGTCGCCGCCTTCCTGTGGTTCATGTGGCGGGCGGCGGCATGTCTCTACGGCCTGAACTGGCCGGGCGGCGATCTGCCAGGAGTGGCTCCCGGCCGCGATGCGCGCCTCATGCTTGGTATCGCGCTGGCCACTGCCGCCGGCTTCGTGCTGCTGCCGCGTTTCGATGTGCATTCGGTGCTGAAGCCGACACAGCCGCGCATGCAGATAAGTGGCTTTACCGACGAAGTACAGCTCGGCGATTTTGCTCGCGAACTGGATCCCACCGTCGTGCTGCGTATCGAGGCGGTCGGGGTGGCGCCGGAGCGGATGGAGAGGCTGCTGGGAGGCCGCTACTGGCGGGGAGTGCCGCTCGGCCGTTTCACCGGTTCAGGCTGGGAACGCCTCATGCAGGCCGATATTCGCCGTACCGGCAGGGGGCAGGATCTGCGGCTAGGTAGTGGTGAGGGTTTCGGAATTGCCGTCTTCCGTGAGGCCAGCAACCATCCCTATCTGCAGCTGCCGGCAGGCGTGCAGGTCATCCACGATTTGCCGGAGCCGGCGTTGATGGACGCCGGTGGCGCCCTGCGCTTTGAGCAGGCTCCGGCGCGGCGGCTGCGCATCCGCATGGATGTCGCCGCTCGCCCGGCCATGCTGCCGGACTTGGCCGCACCACTGCCGGACGAGCGGGATATCAGCCGGGTGCCGCCGGAACTGACCGCCTGGGTCCGTTCGCTGGCAGAGCCTGGCGATACGCCGGCGCAGACGCTTTCCCGGGTGGTCGCCGAGCTGCAAAGCTGGCAATACGACCTGCATGCCCCGATCGATGCGGCGCATCCGGTGGTCTCGTTCCTGAAAAGCCGGCGTGGCCATTGCGAACTGTATGCGACCGCACTGGCACTCGCCGCCCGCGCGCTCGGCTTTCCATCGCGGGTCGTGAACGGCTATTACGGTGGTGAATGGAACGATGTCGGAAGTTTCCTGCTGATCCGTCAGCAGCACGCTCACAGCTGGGTGGAGGTGTGGCAGGCCGGTGGCTGGCAACGGCTGGACGCCACGCCGCCGGCTCGCTGGCAGCTCTCCGGTGTCCGTTTCCCGCTTCTTGACGATGTCTGGGAGACGGTGCGCCTCTCCTGGTACCGCTATGTGCTGGAGTTCCAGAATCAGGACCGTACGGGACTGGTACGGAGCGTCTGGCAGGCGGTACACGACTATGGAGCGAAAACGCTTGCCGTTGCAGTGGTACTGTTGCTGCTGGGGATTGGAGTCAGGATGGTTGTCCGGCTGTTGCGCCGCACCGCTTCGCCGATCGGTATGGTGGATCGCTGGTTATTGCGGCACGGCATCGAGCGGTTGCCGCACCAGCCGCTGCGGTGCCTGCCGGCGCCGGCAGGCATCGGCGATGCGGCGTGGCAGGGGTTCGTGCGCGGCTGGGAGATGCAGGCCTATGCCGGGGTGCCGGCCTGGAGCCGGGCCAGAACCCGGCGCGAGTTGCGTGCGCTTTCCGCATAGCACTGCTAATATCGCGGCCAATTTGAGTTGAGGAGGGTGCCCGTGGGTATTCTGCAAGGCAAGAAAGGCCTGATTCTTGGCGTGGCCAACGACAAATCCATTGCATGGGGGGTGACCGAAGCCTGCCATCGCGAAGGCGCGGAGCTGGGGTTCAATAACCTCGGCGAGGCGCTGGAGAAGCGCGTGCGGCCGCTGGCCGATTCGGTCAATGCCGCATTGATCGAGCCACTGGATGTCGGGGATGACGCGCAGCTCGACGATTTTTTCGCCAAGGTCGAGGCCAAGTGGGGCAAGCTTGATTTCATGGTGCACTCCATCGCCTTCGCCAACAAGGATGCGCTGAAAGGCCATTTCCGCGATACCACGCGAGCCGACTTCCAGCTTGCTCTGGATATTTCCGCTTACTCCTTCATCGCCTGTGCACAGCGCGCCGCCAAACTGATGGGGCCGGGTGGTTCGATGCTGACCATGAGCTATCTCGGAGCCGTGCGTGCGGTGCCGAACTACAACGTTATGGGTGTTGCCAAGGCGGCGCTCGAGGCGACGACCCGTTATCTCGCCCATGATCTCGGCGCCGAAGGTATTCGCGTCAATGCCATTTCGGCCGGCCCGATCCGTACGCTGGCCGCTTCCGGTGTCGGCGATTTCCGCAAGCTGATGGACAAGAGTGCCCGCGGCGCCATGCTCAAGCGCAACGTCACGCAGGAGGAGGTAGGCAATTCCGCCGCCTACCTGCTTTCCGACTGGGCGGCGGGCGTGACCGGCGAGGTACACTATGTCGATGCCGGCTTCAGTATCGGCGCCGGCGATCCGGGCATCGAGTAACGGACAAGGCTGAGCGTGTCCGGTTCCTCCTTCGGCCAGATCTTTCGCGTCACCACCGCCGGCGAATCGCATGGTCCGGCGCTGGTCGCCATCGTCGAAGGTTGCCCGGCAGGCCTGACGCTTTCCGAAGCCGATATCCAGCCGGATCTCGACAGGCGCAAACCGGGGCAGTCGAAATACACGACCCAGCGCCATGAGGATGATGCTGTCGAGATCCTCTCCGGGGTCTTCGAAGGCAAGACCACCGGTTGCCCGATCGGCCTGCTGATTCGCAATACCGACCAGCGCAGTAAGGATTACTCGGAGATCAAGGACAAGTTCCGTCCCGGCCATGCCGACTTCACCTATTTCGAGAAGTACGGTATTCGTGACTACCGCGGCGGCGGCCGCTCGTCGGCGCGCGAGACTGCCATGCGGGTGGCGGCCGGCGCGATCGCCAAAAAGCTGCTGGCCGAATCGGCTATCCGCATCACCGGCTGGGTCGACCAGATCGGGCCGGTACGGGTTGACCCGAAGCGTTTCGACCGTGAGGAGATCGTCCGCAACCCGTTCTTCTGCCCGGATGCCACCGCTGCCGTGGAGATGGCGGCATTCATGGATGCGTTGCGCAAGGAGGGGGACTCCATCGGTGCCGGCGTCACCGTCGAGGCACACGGCATGATTCCCGGACTCGGCGAGCCGGTATTCGACAAGCTCGATGCCGATATCGCCAAGGCGATGATGAGTATCCAGGCGGTGAAGGGTGTCGAGATCGGCGACGGCTTTGCCTGTATCACGGCGAGAGGGTCGGAGTTCGGTGATGCGATGCGTGCATCGGGTTTCGCCAGCAATCATGCCGGCGGTATCCTCGGCGGCATCTCCAGCGGCGATGCCATTCACGCCCGCCTGGCACTGAAGCCGACCTCATCGATCCTGAAGCCCCGGCCGACGATCGATATCCATGGCAACGAGACGGAGATCGTCACCAAAGGCCGTCACGACCCCTGCGTCGGCATCCGTGCCGTGCCGATCGCCGAGGCGATGCTGGCTCTGGTGCTGGCCGACCATCTGCTCCGTCACCGGGCCAGCCGGCTGTAATCACGGTCCGGCCCATGCCCGACCGGTTCCTTATTTGCTATCGAACGAATCGTCCTGCCAGTTGTCGTCCGGCATTCCCGGCGGTGGCGGCGGATTGCCGTCGTAGATTAGGTACTCGCGGTTCTGGTGCCAGGCTTCACGCGTGAAGACATACGGGTCGAGCGCCAGCTCGTCGCGCATCTTCGTGGCGCTCAACAGTCGGGTTCGCAAGTCGACATAGCGCAGCACGGTGACCGGGATGGTGACCTGCGGTGCCATGAACAGCCCCGCCCAGAACAGGCCGTTGGTGGCTGTGGAGACGGCGATGCCGGGGGTGTCGCGGACCGAGCTGGGGCCCAGCACGGGATAGACGATGTAGGCGCCTTGCGAGGCGCCCCAGACGGCCAGGGTCTGGCCGAAGTCCTCGTTGTGCCTTTGCAGCCCCATGGGGGTGGCGACGTCGATCAGGCCGCCGATACCGAGCGTGGTGTTGGCAAGGAAGCGACCGAAGTCGTGCATGCCCTGTCTGCCTTTGCCTTGCAGGAAGTCGTTCAGCACGGTATCCATGTAGGCAATGTTGTCGAAAAAGTTCGACACGCCGGTGCGCAGGAACTGCGGCGTCAGGTCACGATAGGTGATGGCCAGCGGCTTCAGCGTAACGTTGTCGAGCTTGGTGTTGAACGCGTCGGTGACGCGGTTCATCTTTTCCAGCGGGTCGTAGTGATTCTGCGGCGTGGCGGAGGCGCAGGCCGTCAGGAGTGTGACCAACAGCACAGACAGCGACAGCGGAAAACGGGCAGTCGATTTCATGGCGGCCGATTATGCACTGTCGATTGATGTAATCAACGGACGACCACGGGGTTCAGCTGCAGCTGCCACAGCCGCCGGTGCCGCAGGCCGGGAGTGGCGAGCAGGGAGCAGCACCGCAGGCGGTGTCGGGTGCGCCATGGCCGACGGCATGGGCTGACAACAGCTTTTGTAACCGTTCGCTGCCGCATTGCGGGCAGTTGACCGTTTCGTCACGGCGCCGGACGAGCGTTTCGAAGCGCGTGGCACAGGATTCGCACCGGTATTCGTAGATCGGCATGCTGACCTCCCTGTGGTTTTCCCGTTTGATCGGGCGGCCCATAATATAAGCTTGCTTATCATAAGCAAGCGCATACCATGCCGTCATGGTTAACGACCTCTACGCGCGCAAGCTCGGTTTTCTCATCCATGATGTCGCCCGCCTGATGCGCCGCCGCTTCGACAGACAGGCGCAGTCGCTGGGGCTGACGCGCGCGCAGTGGTCGGTGCTGTTCCATTTGCACCGTAATGAGGGTAGCACACAAGCCTGCATTGCCCAACGTATGGATATCCAGCCGATCACCCTGGCGCGGCTGATCGACCGCCTGGAGGCGGACGGCTGGGTCGAGCGGCGCGCGCATCCGAATGACCGGCGCGCCAAGTGTCTCTATCTGACCGAGAAGGTGGAGCCGATCCTGGAACAAATGCAGGCCATCTCCAGTCAGGTTCGCGCCGAGGCGGTTGCCGCCATGGAGCCTGTCGACGTCGAGCGGCTGCTCGACATGCTGGAAATCATCAAGGGCAATCTGCAGTCGCTGGAAGGCAGCAACTGTACTGCCGGGGAG
>DATLWR010000006.1:0-13445 GCA_035576205.1 Mariprofundaceae bacterium | reverse complement strand
GGTGCCGTCGCCCCGGCAACGACCGGTTCGGGATTCGCCAGCCGCTGCTTGAGTGCCTCCAGCAGCATGCGGCCGGTGGTGAGGTTGCGGTAGCGGAAGTCGGTCCCCTCGATGACCATCCATGGCGCCTGCGCCGTACTGGTTTCGCGCAGCACATGCTCGGAGACCTCGTGGAAGGTGTCATAGTTCCGGAAGCGCTCCCAGTCGGTGTCGGTCACCCGCCAGCTGGTCTGGTCGCTTTTCTCCAGCGCCTTCAGCCGCTTCTTCTGCGCCTCTTTCGACATATGGAACCAGAACTTCAAGATCAGCGCTCCCTCATTGCTGAGCATGCGCTCGAAACGGACGATATCCTCCAGCTGCTTGGCAAGCTTACCCGCCTTCAGGCCGTTCATCGCCCGGTCGAGAATCGGAGCGGTGTACCAGGAACCGATGAATACACCGATCTTGCCCTTCGGTGGCAGCACCCGCCAGTAGCGCCACATGGTCGGCCGCTCCAGTTCCTCGTCGGTCGGCGCATCCATCGCTGCCACCTGGATATGGCGCGGGTCCATCCACTCGTTGAGCAGGTTGACCGTATCCCCCTTGCCGGCGCCGTCGACGCCGCCGACCAGCACGATGACCGGAAACTTCGCCTGCTGCGCCAGTTCGTACTGCACATCCAGCAGCGCTTCGCGCAACGCCGGCACTTCGGCCTCATAAGTCTGTTTGTCGATAACATGACCCAGTTCCGCGGATTCGAACATGGCACACCTCCCGCTTCGTCCTTCGATAATGACCCGCTCCGCGCATCGCCGTCAAATGTCAGCGCCACGCGACGTACAGTACGGCTATCTGCTAGCATCGACCCATGCCGTTCGATCTTGCCGTCATCGACCTCGACAACACTCTCTACTCGGCCGATGCCGGCGTTTTCGCGCGCATGGACCGTCGCATGACTGATTATGTCGCCCGCGAGCTTGGTGTCGACGAAACCGAAGCCAACCGGCTGCGCCTGAAATACTGGCGCGAATACGGCACAACGCTGCGCGGCATGATGCTGCACCACGGCATGGACGCCGAACCGTTCCTGCACTATGTGCATGACGTCGATGCACACGAGTTCCTTGGGCCCGATCCCGAGCTCGATGCAGCACTGGCAAGATTGCCGGGCCGCAAGGTGATCCACACCAACGGCATCCGCGAACATGCCGAGCGCATCCTGAACGCGCTCGGCATCGCCCATCATTTCGAGCGCATCTACGACATCCGCTTCGACAACTACATTCCGAAACCGAGCCCGGCGCTGCTGGCCAAGCTGCTGGCTGCCGAAGGAGTGGAGCCACACCGGGCGCTGGTGATCGACGACATGCCGGACAACCTGCAGGCCGCCCGCGACCTGGGTTGCAAGACGGTGTGGATCAGCTGCAATGCAGCCACCCACAACTGGGACTATCACCTGTCATCGGTACATCCGCTTCCCGAAGCACTATTGAACCCCGATATGGTCTGATAAAATGAAAAAAGCCCCGACAGCGGGGCTTTCTCACCGGCCGATTAACGACCATTACTGGTTCATCCTGTCGAAGAACTCGTCGTTGTTCTTCGCCGAACCGAGCTTGTCGAGCAGGAACTCCATCGCATCGATGGTGCCCATCGGCGACAGGATCTTACGCAGGATCCAGATCTTCTGCAGCACGTCGCGCGGCGTGAGCAGCTCCTCCTTGCGGGTACCAGACGGAGCGATATCGATGGCCGGGAAGACACGCTTGTCAGCCAGCTTGCGATCCAGCTTGATCTCCATGTTACCGGTGCCCTTGAACTCCTCGAAGATCACCTCGTCCATCTTGCTGCCGGTTTCCACGAGTGCCGTGGCGATGATGGTCAGCGAGCCGCCGCCCTCGACGTTGCGGGCGGCACCGAAGAATCGCTTCGGCCGGTGCAGCGCATTGGCGTCGACACCACCGGTCAGAATCTTGCCGGAGCTCGGCACCACGGTGTTGTAGGCGCGCGCCAGACGCGTGATGGAGTCGAGCAGGATCACCACGTCCTTGCCGTGCTCGACCAGACGCTTGGCCTTTTCGATCACCATCTCTGCGACCTGCACGTGGCGCTGTGCCGGCTCGTCGAAGGTCGAGGAGACCACTTCGCCCTTCACCGAGCGCTTCATGTCGGTCACTTCCTCGGGTCGCTCGTCGATCAGCAGCACGATCAGTTCCACTTCCGGATGATTGGCCTCGATGGAGTGGGCGATGGACTGCATCATCACCGTCTTGCCGGTTCTGGGCGGAGCCACCAACAGGGCACGCTGGCCCTTGCCGATCGGCGCCACGATATCGATGACGCGGCCGGTTATATCCTTGCGGGTCGGATTCTCGATCTCCATGCGCAGGCGCTCGTTCGGATAGAGCGGCGTCAGGTTGTCGAACAGCACCTTGGTGCGCGCCACTTCCGGATTCTCGCCATTGGTCGTGTCGACCGTCTTCAGCGCGAAATATTTCTCACCCCGGCGCGGCGGGCGAATCTCGCCGGTCACCGTATCGCCCTTGCGCAGGTAGTAACGGCGGATCTGGTGGGTGGAGACGTAGACGTCGTCGGGGCCGGCCAGGTAGTTGGCGTCCGCCGAACGCAGGAAGCCGAAGCCGTCCGGCAGGATCTCCAGCACGCCCTCGCTGTAAACGGTACCGCCGCGCTGGCCATGGGCGCGCAGGATGGCCGAAACCTGCTCCTGCTTGCGCATACCGGCGGCATTCTCGATACCGTAGGAATCGGCCAGTGCCAGCAGCTCCTGCGGACTCTTGGCCGAAACCTCCTTCAGATTCAGCGTCACGCCGGCCATCTCGTCGGAGATCAGATCCTCGTCGCCGCCACGCTCACCGCCGTTCCGCTCCCGGCGATTGCGGTCATTGTTGCGGTCCGCTCCCCGATCACCACCCCGATCACCATTCCGGTCACGACGGCGGCCGCGGCCACGCCAGCCTCCTTCGGCGCCCGACTCCTGCGCCTGTTCGAAATCGCCCTCGCTCGAACCCTCGCCATCGTCGAACGTCCCCACGGAAGCCTCCGCTTCAGCCGCTGCCGGCACCGGTGCCCCCTCTTCGGCGGCCTTCACATCCGCCTTGCGCGGACGCCCGCGGCGGCGCTTGGGACGCTCCTCTGAGCCGACGGGCGACTGGCCGGCAGACTCGGTGATTTCAACTTCCTGTTGGGATTCATTCAGACCTGACATGAGTTCTCCAGTGTATAACGGGCATCCGGATGCAGCTAACGGACGGCCTTGGCCGTATAGGTATTATCTGGGACTGCCCAATGAATGGCGGGACGGAAATGCCGGATCGGCCCGGCACTGGTTGCATTGCTAATGTTGCCCTACCGGACTGTCAAGCTCACCGCTTCACATGCTTGCTGCCGCCCGGAAATGCTCCAGCAGCCGGCGATGCACCGACTGCACCTCGACGTTCAGTTCGGCGAGCGTGCCGTTGTTGACGATCACATAGTCGGCGACCGCCAGCCGCTCGTCATCGCTGCATTGCCGTTTCAGGATGTTGTCGAACAGCTCGACCGAAGGCGAACCGCGTCGTCCGACCCGCTGCCGGCGCAGCGCGGTATCGGCCAGCACGACCGCAACCGCATCCATGCGTGCAGCCCCCCCGGATTCGATCAGCACCGATGCCTCGATCAGGCAGTATTCGCCGCTCTGCTGGGCTGCCCAGCGATCCTCCTCCACCCTGATCAGCGGATGCATGATGCCGTTCAGACGCCGGGTCGCCGCCTGGCTTGCGAATGCGAGCTTGGCCAAACGTGCGCGATCCACCTCACCGGAGATGGTCCGGATTTCCGGTCCGAACGCCTCCACCAGCCTGTCGACGACTGCCGGCTGCGATTGCAGCAGATGCCGCCCCACGGCATCCAGATCCAGCAGCGGCACCCCGAGCTCAGAGAACATCGCCGCCACCACGCTCTTGCCGCTACCGATACCGCCGGTCAGCCCGACGCGGGCGATCATTGCACCGCCATGCCCGTCAGTCCGCCATACCAGCCGAGTATCGGCGCGCCCCACAGAAACCAGATCATGCCGGCCAGCGCCAGATAGGGACCGAAAGGAATCTCGGTCCGGATGCCGCGGCGAGCGAGCAGCAGGAATACCGTCCCGATAATGGCGCCGGAAACCGAAGACAGCAGGACAATGAACGGCAGCGCCTGCCAGCCCATGAAGGCACCCAGCATGGCCAACAGCTTGAAATCGCCGTAACCCATGCCTTCCCGCCTCGTCACCAGATAAAAGAGCCGCGCCACCAGCCAGAAGATGCCGTAACCGGCAACCGCACCAATGGCAGCGTCGACAAGTGTGCCGTTCAACCCCGAGAACAAGAGGCCGACGGCAATGCCCGGAAAGGTGAGCACATTCGGCAGCAGGAAGGTTTCAAGGTCGATCATCGTCAGAATCCAGAGCAGCGTGACCAGTACGATCGCCTCGACCGACTGCAGCGTCGGCCCGAACTGCCAGGCAAGCCCCGCCCAGCTCAATCCCATCAGCGCCTCGAGTAGCGGATAACGAACGGAAATCGGACTGCCGCAATGCCGGCAACGGCCGCGCAACAGCAGCCAGGAGAACAGTGGCAGGTTATCGTACCAGGCAATCATCGCACCGCAGGCAGGACAACGGCTGCGCGGCCGCACCACCGACTCGCCACGGGGAATGCGGTGCACGCACACATTGGCAAAGCTGCCCACCATCAGGCCGAGAACCCCGGCAACGGCAATCCACAGCGGCGAAAGATCCATGTCTATTCCTTCAATCCGAGTTTTTTCATGCGATAGCGCATGGAGCGGAAACTGATACCGAGCACCTCGGCCGCCTGCGTGGCGTTGCCGCCCGTATGGCGAAGCGCATCCTCGATCAGGCTGCGTTCGATTCCTTCCAGCGCCTGCTCCATGTTCACGCCGTCGCGCTGCAAGCCCTCGACCGTCAGCGAGGCATCGGTGCGCCTGGCCGGATACAGCTCTTCCAGCGCCTCCATATCGATGCGCCCTCCTTCGGAAAGGGCCAGCAGGCGCTGCAGCAGGTTTTCCAGTTCCCGGACATTGCCCAGCAACGGCAGCTGCATCAGCTGCTGCATGACCGGTGCGGGCACGGACGGTTCGGCCTCATGCGTCCAGCGTCGCAGCAGCGCCGCCGCCAGAAGCGGAATATCCTCACGCCGCTGGCGGAGCGGTGGCATGTGCACCGGCACCACGTTCAGCCTGTAAAACAGGTCCTCGCGGAAATTGCCCTGCTGCACGTCCGCGGCCAGGTCACGGTTGGTCGCCGCAATGACACGGATATCCACCTTGCGCTCGCGATCCTCGCCGATCCTGCGAACCGCCTTCTCCTGCAGCGCCCGCAACAGCTTGACCTGGACGCTTGCCGGCATTTCACCGACTTCGTCGAGAAACAGCGTGCCGCCATCCGCCGCCTCGATCAATCCGGCCCGGTCGGTATCGGCACCGGTAAAGGAACCGCGCCGGTAGCCGAACAGTTCCGACTCGAACAGGGTTTCGGGAATGGCACCGCAGTGAACGGCAACGAACGGGCCGTCGCGGCGCCGCGACAAGCGATGCACGAATCGGGCGGCAACCTCCTTGCCTGTTCCCGACTCGCCAGTGATCAGTAGTGTGAAATCGTGTTCGGCAGCCCGTCGCAGCCGCTCGCGGATGCGCTGCATCACCGGCGATTCGCCCACCAGCATCTCGATCTCGGTATCCAGCCTAGCGGGCGCAGCTGCATTTTCCTGGTGGCTGGCAGCCAACGCCCGCTCCACCGCATCGCGCAGCTCCTCGGAGGAGACTGGCTTGGTCATGTAGTCGAAAGCGCCCAGCTTCATCGCTTCGACGGCCGTTTCGGCACTCGCATAGGCGGTAAGTAGCAGCACGCGTGCCTGCGGCTGATATTCAGCACTCATGCGCACGACATCGAGGCCGGCATCATGTCCGGCCATGCGCAGGTCGGTCAGCACGAGGTCGAAACGGCCGTTTCGCATCGCCTGCAACGCGGTATCAGGTCCGTCGCAGTCATGCACATCATGCCCATGCGTTGCCAGAGCGAGCGACAGGATACGACGGGCATTGGCTTCATCTTCAACCAGCAGAATCTTCGCCATGCCTTTCGTTTACCTCGCTACGAACTTCAAAACAGGTACCTTCCGGCAACTCCCTGGCCTCGACCTGCCAGTTATTGACCCGGCACACATGCCAGACGGTAGCCAGTCCGAGGCCGAGGCCGTCACTGCGCGCCGTGGCAAACGGTTCGAACAGGCGCTGGCGGATTGCTGGGTCGATGCCACCACCATGGTCGGAAACCTGCAGCCGCCACCCCTGCTCCCAAGGCTCCAGTTCGACCCTGACGCTGCCCTTTTCAGGACTGGCCCGCAACGCATTGCTCAGCAGGTTGTCCAGGACAAGCCTGAAATGATCGGCATCGATATACATCTCCTCCAGGCCGGCATGCCAGGCGACCTGATGCTTGCCCTCCGGATCGGCCTGATGCACTGCCAGCGACACGATCTCCGTCGCCGCATGCAGTTGTGGGTGCGGCTGCATCGGCCGGGCATAATTGAGCATGTCGCTCACCAGACGGTTCAGGCGCTGCAGTTCATCCTGCACGATCCCGGCGATCTCGTTCCGTCTGGCCTCGTCCGCCTGCTGAATCAGCTCATGCGCCTGGGCCATGGTCTGCAACGGATTACGAATCTCGTGCGCCAGCATGCTGGCCATCTGTCCCAATGCAGCCATCTTTTCCTGCTCGGCCAGCAGGCGCTCCAGATCCCTGACGTGTGAAATATCGACGACGGTGACCATCCAGGTCGCATCCGTGTCGCCTTGCATGCGCGTGGCCCGCAACAGCAGCACATGCCCGCCAGACTGGCTTTCGCACTGGAACACCGTGCCGAGCGGCTTACGCAGATAACCTTGCAGCGAGTTCGACTCCTCCAGCACTTCATACAGCCTTACACCTTCGATGTTGTGTGGAAGCTGCAGCAATTCGAGGGCGGCGCTATTGAAATCCCGGACTCGCATCTGCTCGTCCAGGATCAGGATTCCTTCCCGCATACCGTCCAGCACATGGGCATACAGTTTCTGCAGGCTGCGATGCCGAACCTGGACGGCACGTGTGCTCTGCTGCAGGTGTTTCTGGCGGGCGGCCAGCGCTCCCATGACACCGCCGACGAGCATGATGGCCGAGGTTTGCAGCAACAGTTGCAGGGTATCCTGCATATTCAGCGGCGCCGTCATGCCGAGATAGCCCGAAACCAGGTAAGCGCTGCAGGCAACAATGCTCAGGCTGATCGAGAACAGGGGCAGACTGACGGTCACGGACCCCAGCACGATCAGGCCGAACAGCAACGCGAAAGGGCTATAGATACCGCCGGTCAGCAGCACAATCCCTGCCGCAAACAGGCAATCCGGGATCAATTGCATGGCGGCATTGGTCAGGGGACGGAGCGGCTGCCGGCCCAGTGGCCACTGCACAAGAAGCGAAACGGTCCAGAGAAGAACCATTCCCAGAACGATTTTCGGATATGTCGAGGGCAGGTAAAACAGCGCCAGCATGACGGCGACGCCAATGAGCAGGCGGGCCCGCAGCAATCCGGGCTGCGGTTGCAGAGCCTCTATCGGCTCACGTTTTTCACCCGGATTCGACGACATTGGTTATGCGATAAAACTGTCGGGAGCGTCTGCCGATCACCCCACCACGGATGCCATCTGGAAGATCGGCAGATACATGGAGATTACCAGGCCGCCAATCACCACGCCCAAGAAAGCCATGATGAACGGCTCCATCAGTGCCGTCATATTATCGACAGCCGTGTCCACCTCCTCCTCGTAAAAGTCGGCGATCTTGGCGAGCATCGCTTCAAGGCTGCCGGTCTGCTCGCCGATAGAGATCATCTGCGTCACCATCACAGGGAAGATACCGCTAGCCTCCAGGGGGGCGGTCAGTGTCTGGCCCTGGGTGATAGATTCCTTGGAGCGCATGATCACTTCTTCGATCACCACGTTGCCGGAAGTTTCGGCCACCGTGTCCATCGACTCCAGGATCGGCACGCCGGCTGCGGTCAGGGTCGAAAAGGTACGGCAGAAGCGCGCCACCGCCGCCTTGCGCAGCACATCGCCGAGCACCGGCAGATTCAGCAGCAATTTGTCGAACTGGTAGTGTCCCTTCGGCGTCTGGTAAATGGCCCGGATCGCAAACACCAGCGCAATCGGTGTAAACACCACAAGATACCAGTACTGCACGAATGCGTCGGAAATCGCCATGGTGATCTTCGTCGGGCCGGGGAGATCAGCGCCGAAACTTGAAAACATCTCGCCGAATACAGGAATCACGAAGATCATCAGGATCGCTGTCACGATGAATGCCACGACGATGATCGACACCGGATAGACCATGGCCGACTTGATCTTGGCCTTCAGGGCCAGCGCCTTTTCCTTGTAGGTACAAAGCCGCAACAGGATCGTGTCCAGGATACCGCCCTGCTCTCCAGCCTCGACCAGTGAACAGGTCAGGCGGTCGAAAACCTTCGGAAACTGGCGCAACGTTTCACCCAGCGGGTTGCCGCCCTCCAGGCCTTGGCGGACATCCTTGAGGAGTTTGATCATCGCCTTCTTGTCCGAACCGCGCTCGGCCAGCTCGAAACACTGCACCAGCGGCAGGCCAGCATTGATCATCGTCGACAGCTGGCGGAAAAAAATGGCGATGTCCTTTTCCGTCACTTTTTCGGGGAATATCTCGATCTCGGTCGGTTTCTTCTTGACCTTGATCTCGAGCAATCCCTGCCGGCGCAAGGTCGCAATAGCGATATCTCGGTTGGCCACCTCGATTTCGCCGCTCTTGTTCTGCCCTTGTCGGGTTTTACCTTCCCAAAGATAAATTGCCATCAGTCAGCCACCGTTACCCTCAAGCATTCTTCCAACGACAGGACGCCGCTACCGACCTTATCCAAGGCCCCCATGCGCAGGGTTCGCACCCCTTTCGCAACTGCAATCTTGTTGATTTCGTCCGAGTTCTTGCCTGCGTACACCGCATCACGGATCTCATCAAAAATCGGCATCACCTGATAGATACCGGTTCGCCCCTTGTAGCCGGTACCGTTGCAGACTGGGCAACCCTTGCCCTGCATCGGCTTGAAGGAAGCGACCTGATCGGGTGGCACGCCGGCATCGATCAGGGCCTGAGCGGGAATATGCACCGGCTCGGCGCATTCGGCGCAATTGCGGCGCGCCAGACGTTGTGCCGAGACAAGATTCACCGCCGAACCGACCAGGAAGGACTCGATCCCCATGTTGACCAGACGCGTCATCGTGGAGGGAGCATCGTTGGTATGCAGGGTCGCCAGCACGAGGTGGCCAGTCAGTGCCGCCTTGATACCGATGGCTGCCGTATCGTAGTCGCGAATCTCACCGATCAGGATGATGTCCGGATCCTGGCGCAGGAACGAGCGCAGGGCGGCCGGGAAATCAAGGCCGATATCGGGATTCACGTTGACCTGGTTGATACCCATGAAGTTGAATTCCACCGGATCTTCGGCCGTGGAGATATTCACTCCGGGCTGATTCAGTTCGGAGACCGCCGAGTAGAGACTCACCGTTTTACCTGAGCCGGTCGGGCCCGTCACCAGCACCATGCCATACGGCTGGTTGATCGCATGCTTGAACCACTTCAGCTCCTGCTCGGCATAACCCAGCTTGGTCATGTCCAGCTGCAGGCTGGATGGATCCAGCAGACGCATCACCACTTTCTCGCCGAACAGGGTCGGCAGCACCGACACACGGAAGTCGACCGTTTTGGCCATCGACAGCCGCAGCTTGATACGACCGTCCTGCGGTACGCGCCGTTCCGAAATGTCGAGACGGGCCAGAATCTTGAGGCGCGAGACGATCGCATCCTTCATCTTCATCGGCGGCCGCATGATCTCGTGCAGCACACCATCGATGCGGTAGCGGACACGCAAGACCTTTTCATAAGGCTCGAGATGGATATCGGAAGCGCCGCGCTTGATGGCATCGAGCAGGATCAGGTTGACCAGTTTGACGACCGGAGCGGCTTCCGTCTCGGCGGTCAGCGTGTGCTCGTCGAGGCTCGACTCCCGGGTATCGATGACCTCCATGTCGCTGGCACCGAGATCGGCCATCACATCTTCCAGATGCGCCTCACCACCAGCAATCTCATCCAATTTTTTCAGCAGCTGGGTTTCGGATACAATGACCACATCCACCTGGCAGCCGCTGATGAACGCCACTTCGTCCAGACTGTTGATGTCATACGGATCGGCAACCGCCAGGGTCAGGATATTTCCCTTGCGTGCCACCGGCAGCACCATGTTCTTGCGCATGACATCGGCGGAGATCTTGGCCAGATCCGCTTTCACTTCGAGCTTGCTGAGATCCGCGACCGGCCGCCCGAACGACTTCGAGATGAACTTCACCAGTTCTTCTTCGGTAAAGATACCCTGCTTCACCAGCTGTGCGGTCAGCGTATCGCCATGCAACTTGGCTTCCCGAATCAGGTTATCAAGCTGTTCGCGCGTAATGCGCTGCTGCCGCAGCAGCAAATCCCCAAGCCGGGTCTGCTTCATCCCGCCATCCTCCATTGTGGTAACAAGGCATGCGTACGCCCGAGCCTCTCTTCCATCCAGTCCAGTGTCTCCGACCAGTCCGGAAGCTTGCCGTCAAACCACCAGCCGAACGAGGCTGCACCCTGAGCCACCAGCATCGGCAGGCCGTCGCCTGCCTGCCTGCCTGCAGCCCTGGCAGCCAGACAAAAGGGTGTCTGCCCGTCCGGACGGTAAACTGCGTCCAAGGCCACGCCTGCGCCGTCGAGCTCAAAAGGAAACCCGGTTTCGCCGTCAAGCCCGACACTGGTACTGTTCACCAGCAGCGCCGACTGCTTGCAGGCCGCTGTCACATCGGCCTGCGCCCAACGGACCACGACGGCCTCGAGATTCGGATAGTTCTGGCGAACGTGTTCAAGCAGCGCTTGCAACCTGTCGGCACCCCGATTGCAGACGTAGAGCCTCGACAACCCGAGGGATGCCAAGGCATGCACGATCGCACGTGCCGTACCACCGGCACCGAACAGCAGTGCTGTGTTACCGCGCAGGTCAAGCCCGGCTTGCTGCACGACGGTCTGCAACCCCAGCCAGTCAGTGTTGGTCCCCTGCCAGCCGGATTCCGTGCGCCGGATGGTATTCACGGCACCGATAAGTCGGGCATCCGCATCCGCGGAAACCATGGCATTGACGACTTCCTTATGCGGAACAGTCACATTCGCGCCCTCGACCCCTATCGCCCAAAGCCCCTCCAGCGCCTGCTGCAACCGCTCGGGCGGCGCGGCAAACGGTACGTAAACGGCATCCAGATCATACTGCCTGAAAAACCGCGCCTGGAACACAGGGGAAAGAGAATGACTCACCGGCCAGCCCAGGATTCCGTACAGCTTTGTTTTCCCACTGATTTCCACGCCATCGTTAGCGTAGAACCTGCATGGAAGCGTGTCAAAGCCCGGCATGGGATATCCGCCGGTTATTCGACTGTCACCGACTTGGCCAGATTGCGCGGCTGGTCGACATCGGTACCGCGCAGTACCGCCACATGATAGGCAAGAAGTTGCAGAGGCACGGTGTACACCAGCGGCGCCTGCATCGGCTCGACATGCTCCGGCATCTCGATCACGTGCACGCCTTCCGACGGCTGGATACCGGACTTCGGGTCTGCCAGCACATAAAGTTCGCCGCCGCGCGCGCGCACCTCCTGCAGATTCGACTTCAGCTTCTCCAGGAGCTCATTGTTCGGTGCCACAGCCACGACCGGCATATCGGCATCGACCAGCGCCAGCGGACCATGCTTGAGCTCTCCGGCCGCATAGCTCTCGGCATGGATGTAGGAGATCTCCTTGAGCTTCAGCGCACCCTCCATCGCCACCGGCCAGGAGGCGCCGCGACCGAGAAACAGCGCATGCCGTTTGTCCACAAATCGTTTGGCCCACTCGACGATCAACGGCTCGAGCTTCAGCGCCCGCTCGATCATTTCCGGCACATGCAGCAATTGCCTGACGTACTCGCTCTCTTTTTGCGCCTCCATGCCGCGATGGCGCGACAGTGCAAGGCCGAAAACGCCGAGTGCCGCCAACTGGGTGGTGAAGGCCTTGGTCGAGGCCACGCCAATTTCCGGGCCGGCGCGCGTCATCAGCGTCATATTGGCCTCGCGCACCAGCGAGGAAGCGGGCACATTGCAGATCGCCAGTGTACCGAGGTATCCAAGCCGCTCGGCTTCGCGCAATGCCGCCAGCGTATCGGCGGTTTCGCCGGATTGCGAAATGGCCACAAACAGGGTGCCCTCCGGCACCACCGGCGAACGGTATCTGTATTCGCTCGCCACCTCGACCGTGCACGGGATCCTGGCGGCCTGTTCCAGGTAGTAACGCGCCACCATGCCGGCGTGATACGAGGTACCGCAGGCGACGATATGCACGTTGCGGATTCTGGGCAGCAGCTCGACCGCCCGAGGTCCCAGCGCCGCCTCCAGGACGCGGCTGCCACTCAACCGCTCGCTGAGCGTATCGCCAATCGCCCGCGGCTGCTCGAAAATCTCTTTCTGCATGTAGTGGGCATAGTGGCCGAGTTCGACCGCATCGGCGGCCAGCGCCGACTCATGCAGCTCGCGCTCAACCGGCTGTTCGTCAGCTCCGAAGAGCCGGATACCCGCACGACTGATGTCGGCGACATCGCCGTCCTCGAGAAAGCGGAAGCGCTTGGTCTCCTTGATAAGGGCCTGCACATCTGAAGCGACATAGTTCTCGCCGTCGCCGTAGCCGACCACGACCGGGCAACCCTTGCGTGCAGCCACGAGCCGGCCGGGCTCGTTTCGGTTCAGCACGACCAGTGCATAGGCGCCATGCAGGCGCCGGATCACCTGCTGCACCGCCGCCAGCAGGTCGGCGCCGGCCTTGATGCGATCATGGATCAGGTGGGCGACGACCTCGGTATCGGTATCGCTGCTGAACTCATAGCCCTTGGCGACCAGCTCGGACTTCAGCAGCTCCCAGTTTTCGATGATTCCGTTGTGGACGAGCGCAATGCCCTGCTCGGAAAAATGCGGATGCGCATTGCGTTCATAGACACCGCCATGCGTCGCCCAGCGGGTATGTGCGATACCGCAGTTGCCAGCAAGCGGATTCGCCGCAATGGCCTCCTGCAGGTTCCTGACCTTGCCGACCGCGCGCCGGCGCGCCAGCGTGCCGTCGTCCTGCAGCACGGCCACACCGGCCGAATCGTAGCCGCGATATTCCAGGCGCCGCAGCCCCTCGACCAGCAGCGGGACGACATCCCGACCCGCAACAGCACCAACAATGCCGCACATCAGCTTTCTTTCTTGGTCGGTCTCTGCCAGTCGGCTACGTGCCGCTGGTCGGGACGCGCCGACAGCGTCAG
>DATLWR010000005.1:0-7584 GCA_035576205.1 Mariprofundaceae bacterium | reverse complement strand
GTTCGGCGATGGCGGCGGCCGGGAATGTCGCCTGGCCGCCGGCAGCAGGGTCGAGGACAGACAGGTATTCGGGGCTTTGGAAGCGTTCGGGTTCGTACAAGTTCGACTCCATGGGGGATGCGGATTCTGGCCGGCCAGATGCGTATGGATAACCCTAGCGCGTCTCGGGTGGTTGCCAACAGGGGCGGTTGCCAAAACCCCGCCGCATTTTTTAGGACGCTTATTACCATGCACGTGAAGTAAGCCGCATCCGCTGGAATACAAAACGGGCCCGAATGGGCCCGTTTGTTGTTGATCGACGTTTCCCCAAGTCGGGGAATCATTCCGCCGGCCGTCGCCGGCTGCTTTTTGTCATCTCTCCGTCAGCCTGCCTGCTCAGGCGATGTGGACGGAACGGCGCGTCGTCCTGACCAGTTTCGGCAGGGTCATCTCGAGGATGCCGTTGTTGAAGCTGGCCTTGGCTTTGGCGCTGTCCACGCCGCACGGCAGGGTGATGCTGCGCGAGAAGGAGCCGTGCGAGCACTCGCGGCGATAGTAGTCGCCTCTTTCAGTCGTGCTCTCATGGCTGGTCGTGCCTTCGATGGTGACCATGGTGTCGGTCATCGAGATGTTCAGGTCCTTCTTCTCGACGCCCGGCAGCTGGGCTTTCAGCACAAGCTCGGCATCACGTTCGATGATATCGACGCGAGGCAGAACCCTGCGCTCCATCTGGGCCAGCCATTCGCCCATCATCGGCAGCTCCCAGCGCGACGGATGCATCAGGCCGCGAGGCAGGAACTCGCCGAACATGCGCTCCATCTCTTCGAAGGGGCGCAGCATCGATTCGGTTCCTGCAGGCGTTGCGCTTTCAGCAGTGTGGCCACGGGAGATGTGAACGACTTTGTCTTTTTTCGTTGCTGTTCTTGCCATGACCTACCTCCTATTTCCGGAAGCTATGGACGCCATGACCTCTGGTTCCATGCCCCCGAAATTCATCCACTACATTCGTTCGTGGGCAGTTGTTTATATAGACCATTTGGCGCCTGAAAGCAAGTAAACATAAGGAAAAATTAGCGTCTCCCATGCATTTATAAATCGACGGATGGTGATGTGAAGCGAATGGCTGGAAACGGCCATAAGCCGACATTCACATCATACACTCCCATGGCCAAGTTTTGACTTTGATACTGGGCCATTTCCCAGTTATCGACGGGCTGTTTCCAATCTTGTATGTGATTAGGTCCAAGGAACTGAAAGCAACTCAATCGCACGTTGAGCCTGAGTAAAGGTCAAGCCCATTAGGGGGGCCGTCTGCACTAATCGGTTGCTATGCATCGCCATATCGTTGTTGTCATCCAGAATGACATAGGATGCCACGGCATACGGAACCGAACGGAGCCACGCATCGATCTCTAACCCACGTGGTTGGTTAAGGATTTGCGTTTTGCCGGCAACTCGCTTTGCAAGCACCCCATCACGTTCAAGGAAACTTGCGATTTCAGGCAGCGAATAACCTGATCTCCAAGTGCTTGTTATCACAATCCGCGCTTGGGTCTGCTGCAATATTTCATTTAAGGCGGAGACGTTTGTCTCTGCAAAGCGGAATCGTGTGCCTAGTTTTTTAATGCTCAACTCGGAATTGAGAACGCCGTCCAAATCCAGAAACACGATCTTGCAAGGCTCTGTCGGCCAAGGTGCAAGATGTGGCTCTTCCAATTGGGCACCATAAATTTTTTCTGAGCTTTCTCCGTCCAGAACATATTTTTCTGCGGCTTCCAGTGCCTTGCTAAGTTCCTTGCTTATATCCATTCTCGAACACCTTCAATCCAAATCAAACCGATCACTAGTGATGTTGATCTGAGTGTCTGCTTTTGGCCCGAAGAAGTCATTAGCCAGATACGCCGTGGTTTCCGGAATCGATATTCCGGCAGTTGTCAGATTCCCTCGGCGTAGTTGACCCGCGAGCTGCCGGCGAAGACCGGCGTGGTCAGGTATTTCTCGCCGCCATCCGGGAAGATGGCGACGATCTCGGCCGGTTTGCCCTCGGCCGCCAGCCGTTCGCCAAGCGTGAGTGCCGCAGCCAGGGCGCAGCCGCAGGAGAGGCCGGAGAGGATCCCTTCCTCGGCGGCCAGCCGCTGCGTGTATTCGTAGGCGGCCTCGGTGCTGATGCCGATCTTCTCGTCGTGCAACGTTTCGTCGTAGATGCCGGGCACGATGCTCGATTCGATATGCTTGAGCCCCTCGATGCCGTGGAACGGTGAGTCAGGCTCGGCGGCAATGATGCGGATATCGGGATTCATCCGCTTCAGGTAACGGCCGGTGCCGACCAGCGTGCCGGAGGTGCCGAGCGAGGCGATGTAGTGGGTGACGCGGCCTTCGGTATCACGCCAGATTTCGGGGCCGGTGCTCTCTTCGTGCGCCTGCGGGTTGGCCGGGTTGTTGTACTGGTCGGGCTTGAAGTAGTGCTCGGGGTTGTCGGCATAAATCTCGCGCGCCTTCAGGATGGCGCCGTCGGAGCCCTCCAGCGGGTCGGAGAAGATGATCTCGGCGCCGAAGGCGCGGCAGATGCGCTTGCGTTCGTCGGAGACGTTTCCCGGCATCACCAGCCGCACCCGGTAGCCGAGCGAGGCGCCGATCATCGCCAGCGCGATGCCGGTGTTGCCGCTGGTGGAGTCGAGGATGATCTTGCCCGGCGTGAGCGCACCTTTCGCAATACCGTCGCGGATCATCCACAGCGCCGGCCGGTCCTTCACCGAACCGCCCGGATTGAAACGCTCCAGCTTCGCCAGGATGCGGATGTTCTCCGGCAGGTGGCGGGTCAGCCGTTGCAGTTCAACGAGTGGCGTGTTGCCGATCAGATCAAGGATGGATGCCAAAGAACACTCCAAACGATGTTAATTTAAATAAATCACACCGAACTATGGTGTATTTCTAGTCGCCTGCCAACCCTGCAAACGTTGCGGCTTCATCGGCGAACGGCCAGACCCCTTGCGACTCTTCGAGCAGGAAACGGCGCAGGCGTGACGGCGAAACTCCCGCCTCGCGCAGGCTGGCGAGCGTCGTCGAATTGTTGCGCTTGGCCAGCCGTTCGCCCCTGATGTCGAGCAGCAGCGGGTGATGGATGTAGACGGGAGACGGCAGATCGAGCAACGCCTGCAGCAGGCGGTGCAAAGGCGTCGAATCCCGCAGGTCCTCGCCGCGGATGACGTGCGTGACGCCCTGCGACGCATCGTCGACCACCACCGCGAGGTGGTAGCTGATGCCGATGTCCTTGCGGCCGACCACCGTATCGTGCGCCAGCTGCACCGGATGATGCCGGCCGTCGCCATCGCGCCACAGCAATGGCTCGCCGTTCATCGACTCGGCAACAGACATGGCGTGTGCCATGTCCAGCCGCCAGGCAAACAGTCCATCACGCATGCGTGTCTGGCGTTCGTGGGGGGCGAGGCTGCGGCATGTGCCGGGATAGAGCTCGCCGTGCTCGCCTGCATGCGGGGCGAGGCCCATGCGTTCGATCTCGGCGGCGATCGACTGGCGGGTGCAGAAACAGGGATAGATCACACCCAGCATATGCAACCGCTCCAGCGTTGTGCGGTAGGCGGGGAGGTTGCGGCTCTGCCGGAGCACCGGCTCGGGCCAAGTCAGGCCCAGCCAGGCGAGATCCTCCAGCAATGCCGAGACGTATTCATCGCGGCAGCGGGTGTGATCGATGTCCTCGATGCGCAGGATGAGTTCGGCGCCGTGGCGATCCGCCCATTCCTGGCAGTGCAGCGCCGAGTAGGCGTTGCCGACGTGCAGCAGGCCGGTGGGACTGGGAGCGAAGCGGGTGCGGAGGCGCTTCACGCTTCTTTCGGTTCGGCAACCCGGCTGTTGTCGGTAGGCGGCGGCAGGATCAACGGCTGTCCTTCCTCGATGCGCTCGGGGCGCATCAGCATCTTGATCTCATCGCCGACGGCAAAACGGAAATCGTCGTGCGGGATGCAGGTCTGCCCCTTGCGGACGATGCAGATTGGCAACACGCCGTGCGGGATGCGGGAATCGACCATGCGCTGGCCGATCAGCGGCGAATCGGGCTCCACCTCGCGCGTCTCGTAGACCAGCCGCTTGCGGTAGGCCTGGTCGTTCCAGTAGGTGAAGGTGTAGGCCTTGCTGAACAGACGCTTGGTCTGCAACTGCCGCAACAGCCGCGAATGCTTGCTCTCGTCGCCCTCCTGCATGGCGACATAGATCTGCGGGATGTGGAACTCCTCGTGGGCCATGCGGGCGATCAGCAGGTTGTGGTCGGAGGAGCCGGTCATGATCAGCACCGTACCCATCTCCTCGGCGCGCAGAATCTCCATGTACAGCGGGTCCAGCGCATTGCCGCGCACGGCGGTGAAGCCGGAGAGCTGCATGTTGCGAACCACCTCGGCGTTCAGATCGAGGAAGCGCACCTCGCGATCCTCGGCCAGCGCCCGGCCCACCTCGGCACCGACCTGGCCGCCGCCGATGATCAGTACCGAGCGCTCGTCGCCGCCCTCGATCCGCAGCAGCTTCTTCAGCGGCGAGGCGATGAGGCTGTAGGTGAAAACCGAAATGATGATGATGATATAGACCAGTGCCAGGAACATCTCGCTTTGCGGCTGGCCGTTGTCCTGCAGGATCAGCGCGAACAGCGAGGTGATACCGGCCGCCACCACGCCGCGGGGGGCCATGCCGGCGAGATAGCCGGTCTCCTTCCAGGCCAGGCCCGAGCCGAGGGTCGCCAGCACCGCCGTCAGCGGCCGTACGACGAGGGCGAGGATGACGAAGATGCCGAGACCCTCCCAGAGGTAGGCTTCGATCACTTTCAGGTTGAGGTTGGCGGCCAGCAGCACGAAGAGCAGCGAGATCAGCAGCACCGACAGACTGCCCTTGAAATGGCGCAACCGCTGCAGGTCGGGCAGCTCCATGCGCTGCAGTGTCGCGCCCATCACCAGCATGGTGAGCAGGCCTGCCTGCTGGCTGAGGCTGTCGGAGAGCAGGAACAGGCCCCAGGCCGCGGCCAGCGACATGATGGTCCGAAGCTCCATGTCCTTGATGCTGTCGATCGACAAGAGCCAGGCGAGCAGGCGGCCGCCGGCAATGCCGACCGCGGCGCCGATCGCCGCCTTGAAGAAGATGTCCTGCAGGATGTAGGGGCCCGGCGTCTCGGGGGTGAGCGCCACCTGCAGCATGACGATGGCGAGGATGGCGCCGATGCCGTCGACCAGCATCGCCTCGCCGGTGAGGATATGGCTGATGGTGCGCCCGAGCCGCATCTGGCGGACAATCGGCATGATGACCGTCGGTCCGCCGACCGACACCAGGGCACCGAACAGCAGCGCCAGCGGCCAGTTCATGCCGGCCAGCCAGTGGGCGGCGGCACCGCCGGCAAACATGCAGATCAGCGGCCCCAGGATCACCAGGCGGCCGATCACCCAGCCGGTCTCCTTGATGGCTTTCAGATTCAGGTTCAGGCCGCCCTCGAAGAGGATTACCGCCAGGCCCAGTTCGACCAGCGTATGCATGGCCGGCTGGATGCGGTCGGCCTGCAGCCAGTGCAGTCCGTAGGGGCCGAGGATCATGCCGGCGGAGAGCCAGAGCAGGATGGGGGAGAAACGGAAACGGGTGGCCAGCAGCTGCGCGGTTACAGCGACCAGCACGGCGGAAACAAACGCTGTGGTGGGGCTAACGGGGGAATCAATACCCATGTTCTAAACGAGTGTTCCGGTGCAGCATAGTCGGGCAAGGTTGCCCATTCCTTGCAGGCGCGGCAAGCAAAGCAAGCAGGAGGTGCATCGGGCATGCGCATCCGGGTTGCCGATGCTAGGATGCCGCGCGATTTTCGATATTCCGGAGGCTTTTTTGTTCAATCCCGCCGAGAAACGAAGTGTCTTTTCCATCGCCGGTATCTACGGTCTGCGCATGCTGGGCCTGTTCCTGATCCTGCCGGTCTTTGCCATGTACGCCGAGGGGCTGCACGGCGTTACCCCGCTCCTGGTCGGTATGGCGCTCGGCGCCTACGGCCTGACCATGGCCATCCTGCAGATTCCGTTCGGCTGGATGTCCGATCGTATCGGCCGCAAGCCGGTGATTGCCGCTGGCCTGGTGATTTTCGCCATCGGCAGCATCGTGGCGGCCATGGCCGACAGCATCTGGGGCGTGATCATCGGCCGCGCCCTGCAGGGTGCGGGCGCCATCGCCGCGGCACTCACCGCCATGCTGGCCGACCTGACCCGCGAGGATGTGCGGCTGCGTGCCATGGCGGTGATCGGCATGACCATCGGCATGTCGTTCACGATCTCGCTGATCCTCGCACCGTGGGTCGATGCCGTGATCGGCGTGAAGGGGATTTTCTGGGTCACCGCCGTACTGGCCGTGCTCTCCATCGTGGCTCTGTTCACTGTCGTGCCGACGCCCGAGACGACGGGGCGCCATCGCGATACCGAAGCGGTGCCGACCGAGTTCGGCCGCATCCTGAAGGACGGCCAGCTGCTGCGTCTCGATTTCGGCATCATGGCGCTGCATGGTGTGATGACTGCGATGTTCATCGCGCTGCCGTTCGTGCTGCGCGACCAGCTGCATATCCCGCCGGTGCACCATGCCTGGGTCTACCTGCCGGTGCTGCTGGTGGCGATGGTCATCATGGTACCGATGATCATCATGGCCGAAAGCAAGGGGAAGATGCGGCAGGTGTTCCTGACCGCGATCAGCGGCGTCATGCTCTCGGCACTGCTGCTCGGCCTGTTCCACAAGGGCATGGTGGCGGTGATCGGCGGCCTGCTGCTGTTTTTCATTGCCTATAACGTGCTGGAGGCTACCCTGCCGTCGCTGATCTCGCGGCTGGCACCGATCGATGCCAAGGGCACGGCGATGGGCGTCTACTCGACATCGCAGTTCCTCGGCGCCTTCATCGGCGGTGCGGGCGGCGGCTGGGCCTACGGCGAATACGGCGTCAGCGGCGTCTTCCTCGGCTGTGCCGCGGCGATGCTGGCCTGGCTGCTCTTGGCGCTCGGACAAAGGATGCCGCTGATGCTTTCCAGCCAGATGGCGCACGTGAACGGCAAGCTGGTGGCCGACACGGCGGCACTGGAAGCGGCGATCCTGGCGCTCGACGGCGTGCACGAGGCGCGCGTCGTGGCGGAGGAGAACGCCATCTTCCTGCGGGTCGACAAGCAGAAGTTCGATGCCGAGGCGCTGCAGGGAGTGCTGCCGCAGCAGGCATAAGTAAAGGATTAACATGTCGAAGTTGCATCATTTTGCCGGCAACGGGCCGGTATTGCTGATCGTGATGGACGGCTGGGGCATCGGCTCCGGCGGTACCGACGATGCGGTGGCACAGGCCAATACGCCGGTATTCGACGCGTTGTGGGGCGGTTGTGCGCACACGACACTCCTGACCCACGGCCCGTACGTCGGCCTGCCGGCCGCCAAGGATCTCGGCGGCTCCGAGGTGGGGCATTTGACGATGGGCGCCGGCATGATCCTCGACCAGGGTCCGACGCGCATCATGAAGGCGATCGCCGACGGCTCGTTCTTCGCCTCCGAAGCGCTGAAGCAGGTGATCGCCCGCGGCCAGTCCGGGGGTACATTGCACCTGCTGGG
>DATLWR010000004.1:0-18918 GCA_035576205.1 Mariprofundaceae bacterium | reverse complement strand
AATGGCTCCCTGGATATTCAGCAGTACCGCCTCGTTCGCTTTCGCCGCAGCAGGCAGCAGGCAGAGCACGAATAGCAGGCGGCAGGCGAGTTTCAGCATGGAATTGATTATAGATGAAGTCGCTACGCCTGCCAGTTGGAGGTGATAGGCGGGAGTCTGAATGGCCAGCATTCCGGTTGCTGGTGATCTGGCGAGGGAAACAATAGAGAAGAACCCGCCTTCCGGCGGGTTCTTCCAAGGTGTGAAAACAATCGGATTAAAACTTGTAGACTACCTGCAGCTTGCCGGTCTGAACCGTGGGCTTGAATGCGATACTGGCGGCACCTGTCGCGCCAGTGGCTGTAATCACATTCCGGATGTTGGTATTGCCATAACTGGCACAGCGATATTCACCTCTCAGGAACCAGCCCGGAGAGACCTGCGTCTCCACGCCCAATCCGAGAAACCAACCGTTCTTGCTAAATGGCAGGTACTCAGTACCCGACGCAGCATTGGGTGGAAAAGCAAAGTTCGCTGCCCCTCCGCTGAAATGTGTACGGCTCCACCCTCCGCTGACGAAGCCCAGGGTGTCGGGGTTGAAAAGCCAGCCAACCCGGACGCCGGCCGCTATGGCATATGTCTGTTTTATGTTGGCGGCGTAGAACGGCCCCTGATCTTGGATGGTTCCTTTGAGGCTTGAGAAGTCATAATCCGCCAGCAAGCCAAGGACAATATTAGTGTTGTACTGGTAGTCGTATCCGATACCGATCGTCCCTAGGGCTCCCTTGCCGCCCTGTGTTTGCACAAGGCTCAGTATTGGAGCTCCTGTTGTCGGGTTAACGGTCGTGGTATCCGCACTCCATGCCCCGTAGCCGGCACCGCCGCTGACGTAGAAACCTGTCCAGTCAGCGGACATGGCCGGGCTGGCTACAGCCAGACCGGCCGTGGCCATCACAGACAAAACAAATCTTTTCATATGTCTTTCTCCTCATCGGGTTGATTGTTCGCGGGAATCCAAGAAGAAGCGTGTCTGGAAATTCGTACCCCCCTCCTTCAGAATCCATATAGGACATATTCCTATATTTAGTCAAATCGTATCGTAACAGATCGGCGTAGGAAAAGGGTCAGCGGCCTTATTTCAAAAGGAGTGATTCGTAGGCACCATGTTCAATTGCGTCGATTGACTGCTTGAGCGGAAACGGCCATCCACCCGGCCGCAACTAGCCCTGTGACGGCAGGTTGATGGTGGCCTCGAGGCCGCCGTCGGGGTGGTTGCGGGCGGTGATGGTGCCGTCGTGCATGCGGATGGCGCGTTCGGTGATGGCGAGTCCGAGACCGTAGCCTCCGCTGTCGCGATCGCGGGCGGCCGAGGCTCGGAAGAAGGGTTCGAACAGGCGGGAAAGCGCCTCGTCGGGTACGCCCGGGCCGTGGTCACGAACACGAATTTCGATGCCTGACGCTGCCTTCGCCATTCTCACATCTACGGCGCTGCCGGCTGCCGTATGGCGGATGGCATTGCGAATCACGTTGTCGACTGCGCGGCCCAGCCAGAGCTCGTCGGCCTGCAGTGTGCATTCCACCGTGGCCAGCTCGATCCGCTTGCCGGCCGCTTCGGCCTCGAAGCGGGCATCCTCGACGATACCGGTGAGCAGCCGGTCGAGCTGCACCTTCTTTTTGTCGGCGTGGGTCACCCCTTCGTCGAAGCGAGCAAGGGTGAGCACCTCGCCGATCAGTTCGCCGAGCCGTTCGGCTTCGCGGTCGATGCGGTCGAGTTCCTTCTCCGCCACGTCGCCGGACTTGTTGCGCGCCAGTTCCAGCGCCACCTGCAGCCGCGCCAGCGGCGAGCGCAGCTCGTGTGATACATCCATCAGCAGCTGTTTGTGGCTTTGCAGCAGGGTCTCGAGGCGCTCGGCCATGCCATTGATATTTCGCGCCAGCTCGCCCAGCTCGTCGCGCCGCGCCGAGACTTCGGTGCGACTGTCCAGCCTGCCGTCGCCGAGCCGGCGCAGCGTGGCGCCGAGCGACGCTACGGGGCGCGTGATCATGCGGGCCAAGAGCAGGCTGATCAGGGCGATGACGGCGATCGCGACCAGCAGGCGGAAGAGCAGCAATTGGTTGCTGCCCTGGCGCATCAGCTCATGCGGCATGAGAGTGGCGGCCAGCCAGTAGAAACGACCGTTGTCGGTATCGACGGGGATGGCGACGGCGAGCCGGGGCGGCTGCACGAAGCGGACTTTGGCTCCTTCCTGCATGACCTGCTCGGCCAGCGGTTGCAGAGGGTCGGGGATCGGCTGGCCGAGCACGTTCTGGCCGTGCGCGTCGAGCAGCATGCCGTGGAAACGGTGGCTGCGCATGTTGAACTGCAGCCAGCGGTGATAGGCGCCGGCACCGTCCGTCAGGTAGAGGTTGGCAGCGGTATCGCCCTGGCCGGCCAGCTCGGCAAGCCGGGTCTCGACCATCTTGTTCTCCTCGTACCACTGTCGGCTCAGCCAGCTGGTCAGGCTGGCGGTCAGTATCAGGGCGGCGAGGATGGCGAAGAAGAGTTTCCAGTAGAGGCGCATGGGATTAGTCGTCGGTGACCAGCAGCCAGCCGACGGCGCGCACGGTCTTGATGCGCGGGTTGCCGTCCGGTAGCGGCGACAGCTTCTTGCGGATATGGGCGACATGCACGTCGAGTGCCCGGTCGAAGGGGCCGAGCTTTTTGCCCAGCACCTCCTCGCTCAGTTCGCGCTTGCTGACCACCTCGCCGGCGCGTTCGATCAGGCAGGCGAGGATGTCGTATTCGGTGGCCGTCAGCTCCAGTGGCCGGCCGTGCTCGAGGATGCTGCGCGAATGCGGATGCCATTCGATGTCGCCGATGCGGTTCTCTTTCGTTGTTGCCGGCTGGCCGTCGCTGCGGCGCAGCACGGCCCGGATGCGGGCGGCCAGTTCGCGCGGGTTGCAGGGCTTCGGCACGTAGTCATCGGCACCGAGCTCCAGCCCGATGATGCGGTCCATTTCGTCGCCGCGCGCGGTCAGCATGATCACCGGCAGCTTTGAAGTGGCCCGAAGTTCGCGCAGAACCTCCATGCCGCTCTTGCCCGGCATCATGATATCGAGCACGGCGAGGTCGAAGGTGTCACGGCGCATCATGGCCAGCCCCGATTCGCCATCGTGGGCGCAGGCGACCGTGAAGCCCTCGCCGGAGAGGAACTGCTGCATCAGGTCGCAAAGCTCGCGATCATCGTCGACCATGAGGATACGCATGACGGCATCTTGCCACGTTTTCAGCCGCTGCGTCAGTTCGATAGCCGGAATTTACGCTTGCTTAACAGTTTTTTGCGAAAGCCTTGCGCAAACGTCGCCCCATCCTTGCAGCGGCGAGTCTAGATTACGCCATAGACGGCAGTGATGCCGGGATGAACTTGAACCGGAACAGGAGAGTGATATGAACAGATTGACCCGGATAGTGATCGGATTCGGCCTACTGGCCGGGCTGGCGATGCCGGCGGCGGTGATGGCTGCCGGCCCCGGTGGCCAGGGTGGGCAAGGTGGTTATAGCAGCGGTCAGGGTGGCCAGCACATGGGCGGTATGGCCGACCGCATGGCGCAGGCCCTGAACCTGACCGACGAGCAGCAGACGAAGATGCAGCAGGTGCGCGACAAGATGCGGCCGCAGTTCCAGGCACTGGGCCAGCAGATGCGCGATAACCGCAAGGCGATGTTCGAACTCGATACGGCGGCGAAGGACTACGACAGCAAGCTTGCCGATCTCGCCCGTCAGCAGGGCAAGCTGGTCGAGCAGATGACACTGCTGCATGGCCAGATGCGGGCGGAAACCCAGGCTATCCTGACGCCCGAACAGCGCGAGCAGGCCAAGAAGCTGTGGCAGGAGCGGCGCGATCGCATGCAGCAGCGCAAGGGTGATGGCCAGCGCGGTGATTGCCCGCATTACAATCGCCAGGGTGGCGGCATGCAGGGGCCTGGTGGCATGCAGGGCCCCGGCGGCATGATGTAATCGTATCGGCGCTCAGGCAGAGGCAGCGCTCCGCTCCGTCGGGGCGCTGTTTGCATTCCCGCTTGCGCATTGCCGTCGTATTTCTCTACCATCAGGGCTCTGCTGGAGGGGTGTATGATGGTTACGGAAGTGATTGCGCAGATCAACGAGGGAAAAAGCCTGGCGGGTGCCGATCTGGCGGGACTCGATTTCTCCGGGGCCGATCTCTCGGGCGCCGATCTTTCCGGGGCTAACCTGCAGGGCTGCAAGTTCGCGAATGCCCGCCTGCAGCGCGCCAATCTGACTGGGGCCGATCTTCGCCATGCCGACCTTTCCGGGGCCGATCTCACCGGCTCGGATCTCTCCGGCATAAGCACGGATGGCACCACCTTCGTCAACGCCAATCAGAAAGGTGTGCGCATCGACCGTGAGCGGCTGAAGGTGATGGTCCGCACCGGCCGGTCGCTGTTCGGCTACGATCTGTCGGGCATGGATCTCGCCGGCATGGATCTGCGCAACGCCAAGCTTCATTTCGCTGACCTGCGTAACAGCAATCTCGAAGGGGCGGATTTCCGGGGGGCGGTGCTGAACGATGCCGATCTCTCTTTCGCCAATCTGAAGGACGCGGATTTTCGCGGTGCGAGCCTGAAGCGTGCCAACTTCACCCGCTCGATCCGTACCGGTGCCAAGGTGCGCAAGTGGGCGATGAAGAAGGCCTATATCGCCGGAGCCACCGCCTACCGCGACTGAAGCCGGCCCGGTGGGACGGCGTGGTTTCGTATCACCGTGTCACATTTTTCGCCGGTTGACTTCATGATGTCACATTCGATCGCGAGCATGCCGGCTCATGCCACAGGTTCGTTCCATTTTCGTATCGGACATTCATCTTGGAACACGTGCCTGTCAGGCAGATAAACTGCTCGATTTTCTTCGCGAATATCAATCCGAACACCTCTTCCTCGTCGGGGACATCATCGATTTCTGGAGCATGAGCCGGTCCATCCAGTGGACCAAGGCCCAGAATACGGTTGTCCAGAAGGTGTTGCGGCGCGCCAGGCACGGCGAGCGGGTGATCTTCATTCCGGGCAATCACGACGAAGCCCTGCGCAGTTATACGGGCACCATTTTCGGTGATATTGAAGTGCTCGACGAGTATGTCCATACGACTGCCGACGGCAGGCGTTTCCTGCTGGTGCACGGCGATGCGTACGATCAGGTGACGCGCTACCATCGCTGGGTCGCGGTGCTTGGCGACAAGGGCTACGACCTGCTGGTCAGAATCAACCAGCTCATCTCCTGGTGCCGCCGGATGCTGGGGATTCCGGGCTACTGGTCGCTGGCGGGTTATGCCAAGCGGCGCATCAAATCGGCCTTGCAGTTCATTTTCGATTTCGAAAGTTCGGTGATCCATGCCGCCCGCGGACAGGAGCTCGACGGTGTGATCTGCGGGCACATCCATTGGGCGGCCATCCACGAAGTGGAGGGACTGACCTATGTGAATTGTGGCGACTGGGTCGACAGCTGCACCGCCATCGTCGAGCACTTCGACGGCAGGCTGGAGCTGGTCGAGTGGGGCAAGCTTTCAGCGACGCCTGCAGCGATTCGGGAAGAAGAGGAGCAAACATGCGTATCCTGATGGTGTCCGATGTCTATTTCCCCCGTATCAACGGCGTTTCCACGGCGATCGACACCTATCGCCGGACGCTGCTCGACGAGGGGATCGAGGTGCGTCTTGTCGCTCCCGATTATGGCGAAGGTCAAGTCGATGAGGAGTGGATCAGGCGGGTGCCGTCGAGGCAGGTGCCGCTGGATCCGGAAGACCGGATCATGCAGTGGTCGCCGCTGCTGGAAGCGGTCGCAGACGAGGCGAGTCGGTGCGAGCTGATCCATATCCAGACTCCGTTCCTCGCCCACTATGCGGCGGTCAAGGTCGCCAAGGCGATGAATCTGCCGCTCGTGTCGAGCTATCACACGCTGTTCGAGGATTACTTCAAGCATTACATCCGATTCCTGCCGGCCAGCTGGCTCAAGGCATTGGCCCGTCGCATCTCACGCAACCAGTGCAATGCCGTGGACAGTGTGATCGCGCCATCCCGTGCGCTCGAAAGGCGACTGCGCGAATATGGGGTCAGCCGGCCGATCCAGGTCCTGCCGACCGGCATCCCGCTTTCACGTTTCAACAGTGGCGATGGCAAACGATTCCGCCTGCAGCATGGTATTGATGAGGGACGCCCGGTGGCGCTGTTCGTCGGACGGGTGGCGCACGAAAAGAATATCGGTTTCCTGCTGGAGAGCGTGGACATTATCCGCCGCAGGATGCCGGAGGTTCTGCTGGTCATTACCGGGCAGGGCCCTGCCGAGGCGCATCTGAAAGCGGAAGTGGCTCGTCGCGCATTGCAGGAGAACGTCCTGTTTGTCGGTTATCTCGACCGTGCACGGGAGTTGCCCGATTGCTATGCAGCGGCGAATGCCTTCGTCTTTGCCTCGCGAACCGAAACCCAGGGGCTGGTGCTGATCGAAGCCATGGCCATGGGCGTGCCGGTGGTCGCCTTGTCGAGCATGGGGACGACCGACATACTCGAGGCCCAGCGCGGGGCCATGGTGCCGGATGACGATCCGGAAGCTTTTGCGATCACCCTGGCCGGCCTGTTCGGCGATCCCGATTTGCAGGCCCGGCTGGCGCAGGAAGCGCGCGAACATGCGCGCCTTTGGGATGAAACCCAACTGGCCAAACGCCTTGCCGCCGTATATCGCTGACTGCAGGGGTTTGTGCATGGTTGAAAGCCCGTTCAAGGGAAAAACCGGTCTGCGCCGGATCTGGAATGCGTTCCACTATTCGCTGGCCGGACTGGCCGCGGCGATCAAGCACGAGGATGCTTTCCGGCAGGAGGTGCTACTTGCCGCGATTCTGATTCCTCTGGCCTTCTATCTCGATGTCGGCCCCTTTGAGCGGGCGGTGATGCTGTTTGCAGTGTTTCTGATCCTGATCGTCGAACTTCTCAACTCGGCCGTGGAGGCCGCCGTTGACCGGATCTCGCTGGAGAATCACCTGCTGGCGAAGCGGGCCAAGGATATCGGCAGCGCGGCGGTGCTGATCACGCTCGTCAATCTCGCCGTGATCTGGGGCTGCATCCTGTTGCCAAAGCTGTAGCCGGACGACCTCCGGCTACTTGTTGGAGAAGCGCAGCAGCGACAGCTGCGGCGAGCGCGGCCCTTCGATGGGTACCGGGTAGTTGCCGGAGAAGCAGGCATCGCAATGCACGCTGTTCGGCCGGCCGACGGCGCGGTACATGCCCTCAAAGCTGACGAAGGCGAGTGAATCCACGCCGATCGCCTTGCGCATCTCCTCGATGCTCATGCGGTTGGCCATCAGCTCCTCGGAGTTCGGCGTGTCGATACCGTAATAGCAGGAGTGCTTGGTGGGAGGGCTGGAGATGCGCATGTGCACCTCGGCGGCACCGGCCGAGCGCACCATCTCGACCAGCTTGCGGCTGGTGGTGCCGCGCACGATCGAGTCGTCGACCAGCACGACACGCTTGCCCTCGATGATGCGGCGGTTCGGGTTCAGCTTCAGCTTCACGCCGAAATTGCGGATCGACTGCTGTGGCTCGATGAAGGTGCGGCCGACATAATGGTTGCGGATCAGCCCCATCTGGAACGGGATACCGGAAGCCTCGGCGTAGCCCATCGCCGGCGGCACGCCCGAATCGGGCACCGGTACGACGATGTCGGCCTCGGCCGGCGACTCCTTGGCGAGTTCTACGCCGATCTGGTAGCGCGCCTGGTAGACGTTCACACCCTGCAGGTTCGAGTCGGGGCGAGCGAAGTAGACATATTCGAAGACGCAGAACTTCGGCTCGGCGCTCTTGAACGGGAAGATACTCTCGATGCTGTCCTTCTCGATCACCACCATCTCGCCGGGCTCGACGTCGCGCACGAACTTGGCGCCGATCAGGTCGAAGGCGCAGGTCTCGCTGGCCAGTACCCAGGAGTTGTCGAGCTTGCCGAGTACCAGCGGCCGGATGCCGTTGCGGTCGCGCAGGCCCACCAGTCGTTTCTCGACCAGCACCAGCAGCGAGAAACCGCCGGCCAGCTGGCGCACGGCGTCGGCGACACGTTCCTTCATGGTCGGTGCCGGGCTGCGGGCGATCAGGTGCATCACCACTTCGGTATCGGAGGTGGACTGGAAGATCGAGCCGGCCTTCTCCAGGTCGCGGCGGATCTCCGGCGCATTGACGATGTTGCCGTTATGGCACAGTGCGATGCCGCCGTGCGCGTATTCGTAGGAGAAGGGCTGGCAGTTCCTGAGTCCGGATTCGCCGGAAGTGGAGTAGCGGACGTGGCCGATGCTGCTGTGGCCGGTCAGCTGCTGGATATCCGATTTCTTGAAGATGTCGGCCACCAGGCCCATGCCGCGGTGGCTGTTGAAGTTGTGGCCGTCAGTGGCGACGATGCCGGCCGATTCCTGACCGCGATGCTGCTGGGCATAGAGGCCGAGGTAGGTGAGGTTCGCTGCTTCCGGGTGATCGAACACGCCGAAAACGCCGCACTCGTCGTGGAAGTGGTCATCCCACTCGTGATCGAATTCGTGTTCGAAACTCATGCAATCCTCATTTCAGGCTGTTCTCGATGATGGCTTTCAGCGCCTCCTGATCCTTGAGCGGGATATCGGCGGCGGGCGGGTTTTCGGCTTTCGGCTTGTCCGTTTTCGGCTTGTCGTTGCCCTGGCGGGAGAAGGGGTAACCCTCCGGAATCGCCTTGCCGATCAGGTTGCCGAGCGAAATGGCGTAGGGGGCCAGCAGGCTGTTCTTCAGCCATGGCGCATCCGGTTTGGCGTAGGAGGTGTAGATCAGGAAACAGACGGCGATCAGCAGCAGGCCACGTGCCAGACCGAAGAAGATGCCGAGAGTGCGGTCGGTCGCGGTGAGGTCGGCCATGTCGACGAGTTTGCGGATGATTGCGCCGATGATGCCGACCAGCAGCATGATGATGACGAACACCAGTGCGAAGCCGGCAATATCGGCTACGGTGGAGCTGGTGATCCAGCGGCCGAGGAAATCGCCGGCGGCACCGGAGGCGCGGCTGGCCACCAGGAAGGCGGCGACCAGGCCGATCAGCGAGATGATTTCGCGCACGAATCCGCGCCACAGCGACAGAACCATGGAGAGTCCGACGATGGCGATCAGGATGTAATCGAAATAATTCAAACCAGCCTCTGTATTAACCCCGGCCCCTTTGTTCATTACGATCAAACAGGGCGCGGGCAGCCTCGGACAAGTGCCGTACAGCCGTGCAGCGCAGCGGCACGTTTTCGGCGGCGCGCAGTGTAACAGCGATCTTCGATTTCTGCACCCTCGCGTGATTCTCGGCCGGCAGCAGCAGATGAGTAAAACCGAGGTTGGCGACTTCGCGTGCCCGAGTCTCCGGCTGGCTGACCGGTCGGATTTCACCGGTCAGTCCGATCTCTCCGAACACGGCGGTATCGGCTGGTACCGTCTTCTCCTGGAAGGCGGAGAGCATCGCCAGCAGTACCGCCATGTCGGCGGCCGGCTCGACGATGCGGGCGCCGCCAGCAACATTGACATAAACATCGTACTGCGAAAGCGGCAGGCCGATGCGCCGCTCCAGCACGGCGGTCAGCATGGCGATGCGGCCGGTATCGAGGCCGACGGCCGAACGCTTGGGTGTGGCATAGACGGTGGGTGCGATCAGCGCCTGCACCTCGACCAGCAGCGGCCGGGTTCCCTCGAGGCAGGCGAGTACCACCGAGCCGGGCGTATCGGTGGCGCGCTCGGCCAGGAACAGTCGCGAGGCGTCGCGGATGCCCAGTAGTCCGTGGTCGCTCATCTCGAAGACGCCGATCTCGCCGGCCGGTCCGAAGCGGTTCTTGACCGCGCGCAGGATGCGGTGGGCATGCCCCCGGTCCCCCTCGAAATAGAGCACGGCATCGACCATGTGCTCGAGCACGCGCGGGCCGGCCAGCGACCCCTCCTTGGTGACATGGCCGACGAGGATTAGGGCATGGCCCTGCTGTTTGGCGCCCTGGATCAGGGCGGCGGCGCAATCCCTGACCTGGGAAACGGTGCCGGGGGCGCTGGAGAGTCGGTTGCTGACAGTGGTCTGGATGGAATCGATGATGACGGTGGCTGGCTTCAGCTCGGCGATGGTGGCCAGCATCGATTCCAGTTCGCAGGCGGAGACCAGCAGGAGTTCCGGATGCATTGCCTGGATGCGCTCGCCCCTGAGGTGCACCTGCTGGGTCGACTCCTCGCCGGTGATGTAGAGAACCTTGCCGGAACCCGCAAGTTTGGCGGCTGCCTGTAGCAGCAAGGTGGACTTGCCGATGCCGGGATCGCCGCCGATCAGCACGGCAGAGCCGGGTACCAGCCCGCTGCCGAGCACGCGGTCGAGTTCCTCCACGCCGGTGGAGCGACGCGGGCTGGCTTCGCGGTTGATGCTGGTGATGGGGGCGGCGGCAAGACTTTTGCCCTTGCCGGCGGAACGGGCCACGGCTGCCTCGACGACCTGTTCGGCGATGCTGTTCCACTCGCCGCAATCGGGGCACTGCCCCATCCATTTGCGATGTTCGGCGCCGCAGCTCTGACAGACGAAGATGGTTTTGGACATGCGCCGGAGTGTAGCCATAATCGTTACCGGCTTCACAATAAAAAACGCCCCGGTCGCTGTTCGCCGGCGACCGGGGCGCCGCTGCATTCGATGAAAGGAGGGAGGGGTGGTCGAAATGCAGCTGGGGTGCAATGCCTGCTGTGCATAAGCACTTGAATTTACTAGATAGACGACATGTTCGGGAAAGTCAAATTCAGGCTTGCGTTTTGTCGGCCGCAGGCGATAATGGCGGCTGAAAATTTAATCCGGCTTTATCCAGAGCGGTGGAGGGTTCAGGCCCAATGAAACCGCGGCAACCGGCGGAGGATCGTATGATCCGATGCGACTGGTGCCAATGCCTGCCCGGCGGGATGTCCGCAGGGAGCGATGGGGACGGGTTGATCGTTGGGCACACTCAGGTGTGCATCCGTGTTCAACCTCTGCGCCATCGCAGGGGTTTTTTCATTTCTGGGCCGGGAACAGGAATGGAGATTCTGAATGAGTAATAGCATTGTCCGCGCCCTGAAATGCCGTGAATGCGGTCAGGAATATGACATCCAGCCGACGCACGTCTGCGAATTCTGCTTCGGACCGCTGGAAGTGGTGTACGACTACGACAAGCTGAAAGGCAAGCTGACTCGCGAACTGATCGAATCGCGTCCGCAGACCATGTGGCGCTACAAGGAGCTCCTGCCGATCGACGGTGAGCCGACCGTCGGTGCGCAGAACGGCTACACGCCGCTGATCCGGGCCCGCAACCTCGAGAAGGTGCTGGGTGTGAAAGAGCTCTACATCAAGAACGACTCCGTCTGCTACCCGACGCTCTCCTTCAAGGATCGCGTAGTGTCGGTGGCACTCTCCAAGGCGGTCGAGTTCGGTTTCAAGACTGTCGCCTGCGCCTCGACCGGTAACCTGGCAGGCTCCGTGGCCGCCAACGCCGCTGCCGCAGGTCTGGAGTCCTACGTCTTCATCCCGCACGATCTGGAGCAGGGCAAGGTGCTGGGCGCCGGCATCTTCGGCACCAAGATCATCGGTATCAAGGGCAAGTACGATGACGTGAACCGTCTCTGTTCGGAAGTGGCCGGCAAGTACGGCTGGGCTTTCGTGAACGTCAACGTGCGACCTTTCTACGCCGAGGGTTCCAAGACGCTGGGTTACGAGATGATGGAGCAGTTGGGCTGGAAGGCGCCGAAGCACGTCGTGATCCCGATGGCCTCGGGTTCGCTGTGCACCAAGGTGGACAAGGCGATCAAGGAATTCGTCAAGCTGGGGCTCATCGAGGATGCCGGCACGGCTGTCTATGGTGCCCAGGCAACCGGCTGCTCGCCGATCACCAAGTCGGTCAAGGACGGTACCGACATGATCCATCCGGTGATCGCCGATACGATTGCCAAGTCGCTGGCGATCGGTAATCCGGCCGACGGCTTTTACGCCAACCGCGTGATCAATGAATCCGGCGGCTGGGCCGAGGATGTTTCGGATGAAGAGGTGATCGCAGCCATGAAGCTGCTCGCCGAGAGCGAAGGCATTTTCGCCGAGACGGCGGGTGGCGTGACACTCGGCTGCGCGATCAAGCTGATCGAGTCGGGCAAGCTGCCGCGCGACGAATCGATCGTGCTGTGTATTACCGGCAACGGCCTGAAGACGCAGGAGGCGGTGATCAATGCGATCGACAAGCCGCGTGTCATCAATGCCAGCCTCAAGGAGTTCGACGAACTGGCCGAGGCCGACAAGGTCGAGCTTGCGGCCGCCGCATAATTTCTGGATTGAGAGACAAGGAGAATCAAGATGAGTATCAATGTTCGTATTCCCACCCCGCTGCGCAAGCTGACCAACGGTGCTGATGAGGTTGCCGTCGATGGCGCCAACATCGGCGAGCTGATCGATAACCTGGAGGCGGCGCATCCGGGGCTGAAGGCTCGCCTGTGCGACGATGCCGGCGAGATCCGCCGTTTCGTGAACGTCTATGTCAACGACGAGGACGTCCGCTTCCTGGATGGTCGTAACACGGCGCTGAAGTCCGGTGACGAGGTTTCCATCGTACCGGCCATCGCAGGCGGTCGCTAAGTGAAGTTCCGGGTCTATCTCACCTTCTCGAAGGAGAGTGTGCGGGAGCCGATCATCTGGAAGCTCGGCAAGCAGTTCGATGTCATCACCAATATCCGTACCGCCGAAGTGCGGGAGGATATGGGGCTGGTCGGGCTGGAGATCGAGGGCAAGCCGGAGGTCGTCGAGGCCTCGGTGAAATGGCTCGAGAAGCAGGGCGTGCATGTCGAACCCATTGAACAGGGCATCATCGAAGGTTAATATTCACGCATATTAACTGTTGTTTTCTTTAAGCAACACCAACGGAGGTGTAAAATGGGTATCTACAAGAATGCAGCAGAGACCGTCGGGCACACACCGCTGGTGCGGCTCAACCGGGTAACCGAAGGACTGAATGCCGAGGTGCTTTGCAAGCTCGAGTTCTTCAATCCGTTGAACTCGGTGAAGGACCGCATCGGCAAGGCGATGATCGAGGCGGCCGAGGCCGACGGACGCCTGAAGGCGGGCGGCGTCATTATCGAGCCGACTTCAGGAAATACGGGAATTGCGCTGGCCTTCGTGTCGCGTGCCAAGGGTTACCGCTGCATTCTGACGATGCCGGAATCGATGAGTCTGGAGCGGCGCAAGCTGCTGCGTCTGTTGGGTGCCGAACTGGTACTGACCCCGGCCGAGAAAGGCATGAAGGGAGCGATCGAGAAAGCAGCTGAACTGACTGCCGCAACACCCGGTGCCTTCATGCCGCAGCAGTTCGAGAATCCGGCCAACCCGCAGATTCACCGTGAGACGACTGCCGAGGAGATCTGGCGCGATACCGACGGCAAGGTCGATGCGATCGTGGCCGGCGTCGGCACCGGCGGCACCATCACCGGTGTGGCCGAGGTGATCAAGTCGCGCAATCCGGATTTCAAGGCGATTGCCGTCGAGCCGGCCGATTCGCCGGTGATCTCCGGTGGCCAGCCAGGGCCGCACAAGATCCAGGGTATCGGTGCCGGCTTCATCCCGAAGAACCTGAACGTCGACGTCCTCGACGGTGTCGAGAAGGTGACCAACGACGAGGCCTTCGCCATGGCCCGGAGGCTCGCCGACGAAGAGGGGATTCCGGGCGGTATCTCCTCGGGTGCGGCGGTGACGGCGGCATTGCGCGTGGCGGCACGGCCCGAGATGAAGGGCAAGCGTGTCGTGGTGATCATCCCGTCGATGGCCGAGCGCTATATGTCCACCGATCTCTTCAAAGGCATCGAAGTTTAAGGGCAGGCCCATATTTGCACCCCAGCCGCGTTGATGCGGTGCTCAAATCCTCACATATGTCTACATATGCTGCGGTTTTGCGCTCCTCTCGCCTTGCCGGGGCACAAATCTGAACCTGCCGCATTATTGCGGATTTAGTTTGGAGATTAACTGTGATTGATTTTACCGAAGAGCAAATCGAGCGCTATTCGCGCCATATCATCCTGCCGGAAGTGGGCGCCGAGGGGCAGTCGAAACTTCTCGAATCGAAGGTGTTCATGATCGGTGCAGGCGGCCTCGGTTCGCCGGTAGCCTACTATCTGGCGGCTGCCGGCGTCGGAACGATTGGAATTGCTGACGCGGACGTGGTCGACATGTCCAACCTGCAGCGCCAGATCATCCATAACGAGCAGCGCGTCGGCATGCCGAAGGTGGAGAGCGCTCGCGAAACGATCCGTGCCCTGAATCCGGACGTGACGGTGAAGACCTACAACTACCGCGTCGATGCGGACAACATTCGCGACATCATCCGCGAGTACGATCTGGTGATCGACGGCTGTGACAACTTCCCGACCCGCTTCCTGGTCAACGATGCCTGCTTCTTCGAGAAGAAGACGCTGGTCTCCGGTGCGATGTTCCGCTTCGACGGCCAGGTGGCGACCTTCAAGCCGACCGTGCACAAGGAAGGCCCGTGCTACCGCTGCCTTTATCCGGAGCCGCCGCCGGCGGGTCTGGTGCCGTCGTGCTCGGAGGCCGGCATCCTTGGCGCCCTGGCCGGTGCCGTGGGCACCATCCAGGCCGTCGAGGCAGTCAAGGAACTGCTCGGTATCGGCAACTCCCTCTCCGGCAGTCTGATGACCTTCGATGCGATGCGCATGGAGTGGAAGAAGTTGAAGCTGCGCAAGGATCCGAAGTGCCCGCTGTGCAGCGAGCATGCCACAATCAAGGAACTGGTGACCTACGAACAGGCCTGCGAGCTGCAGTTTGGGCACTGATTGGGGCCACTGATAAGTTTAGGGGCCACGGATTCGGTGGCCATTGAGGATTGAGAGACCATGGCGGAATTTGATTTTGCACGTACATCCGATGTAGACGACTTTGAGGCTGGCCTGAAGGCGTTCCTCGCCGGCCGCATGCCGGAGGAGCGGTTCACGCCGTTCCGCCTGCAGAACGGCGTCTACGGCCAGCGCCAGGAAGGCGTGCAGATGGTGCGCGTCAAGCTGCCGGGCGGCAATCTGACGCCGGACCAGCTCGACGTGATAGGCGATTGTGTGGAGGCCTATACCGGCCAGCTGCCGACCGACGGCACGCTGAAGGAGGCACCGCACAAATTCGCGCACGTGACGACGCGCCAGGATATCCAGGCCAATTTCGTCAGGCTTGAGGATACCGCCGCCTTCCTGCGCAAGCTCTGCGAGGCTGGGCTCACTACCCGCGAGGCATGCGGCAACACGGTTCGCAACGTCACCTCATGTTTCCTTGCCGGCGCCTGCCCGGCCGAGCATGCCGATGTCTCCGTGCATGCCCGACGTTTCGCCGAATACTTCCTGCGCCATCCGCTGGCGCAGCAATTCCCGCGTAAGTTCAAGGTGACCTTCTCCGGTTGTGCCACCGACTGCTCGCTCTCCGGCATGCACGACATCGGTTTCATCGCTACCACCCGCGACGGCAAGCGCGGTTTCGAGGTGTGGGCGGCCGGCGGTCTCTCCAGCCAGCCGGTCTCCGCGATCCGGGTTGAGGAGTTCATCGACGAGAGCGAGATGTTCGCGGTCGGCGAGGCGCTGATGCGCATGCATTTCAAGTATTCCGACCGCAAGCGTCGCGCCCGCGCACGCCTGAAATACGTCATGCTGCAGCTGGGCGAGGAGGGATTCGTCGAGGAGTACCGCAAGCAGCGCGCGGCGATCGCCAAGGTGCATGCCGATGACAAGGGATTCGATGAGGCCAACTGGCGTCAGCCGACCGGCAGCCTGCCGCACTCGGCGGTCGGCGTGGTCGAACAGCACAATGGCAAACAGGCGATTCTGCTGAATCTGTTCCGAGGCGATCTGACGCCGGCGCAGTGCCATGCCGTCGCCGATGCGGCGCGTGCGGCAGGCACCGACAGCTTGCGTGTCACCGCCGAGCAGGGCTTCATCATTACCAATGTCGAGGCCGACAAGGTATTGCCGGCGCTGGATATCCTGAAGGCGGCAGGGCTGAAGACCGAGCACGCGCGCGGTATCGCCGACATCGTGGCCTGCCCGGGGACCGAGACCTGCCGTCTGGGCATTACCTCCAGCCGTGGCCTCGCCGAGGCGCTGCAGCCTTTGATGGCTGATCTGAAGAAAGATGCGACGCTTGCCGGCATTTCGGTGAAGGCGTCGGGCTGCCAGCACTCCTGTGGCCGTCACCACATTGCCGATCTCGGCTTCCATGGCCTGGCCAAGAAAGTGGCCGGCCAGGCGGTGCCCCACTACCAGCTGCATGTCGGTGGCTCCGGCAAGGCGGGCCAGCCCTTCGCCTTCGCGACCGAGGCCGTGCCGGCCAAGAACGCGCCCGAAGCCGGTATTGCCGTGCTGAATGCATACAAGGAGCAGCGTCAGGGCGAGGAAAGCGTGCACGACTGGGCGAAGCGCCTGGGCCAGGAGGGTATCAATGCCATTCTCGCACCTTTCGCCGCCGACGAGGGCGAGATCGAGGGGCTGGTCTACGACTGGAGCGAGAATGAGGCTTTCTCGACCAAGGGTAACAAGAAGGGCGAATGCGCCGGTGCCGTGCTCTCGATGACCGATGCCCTGCTTTCCGAGGCCGAGTACGAAATGCTGTTGTCACGCGCCCATATCGACGCGATGTTCTGGGCCGATGCCTCGATGTGCCTGCGGCGCTGCGCGATGTCGACCGCACGCGCCTTCCTGGTGCCGTTCGGTGAGGCCCCGGAACATGATTCGGAAGTGTTCGGCCTCTTGGTCGGTCACCTTTCGGGAAGTGGGGCCGGTGATGCCGAGGTATTCAAGGGTTTCACGGCGGTGCAGCAGGCGCTGATGAATATCGATATCGGCGATCCGGCACCGGGCGTGACCGCCTTGCGCGATGTGTTGTCGGCCTGGCTGAAGCTGGCTGCCGTACGTTTTGCGCCGGTGCCGGCCGAGGCTGCTGCACCGGCAGCGGCTGCCAAGCCGCAGGCTGCTCCCGCGGCCGAAGGTCCGGAGTTGCTGGACCTGACCGGCGTGGCCTGCCCGATGAATTTCGTGAAGACGAAAATCCGTCTCTCCAAGATGCCGCTCGGCAGCCTGCTGGACGTGATCCTCGATGACGGCGCTCCGATCGAGAACGTGCCGCTGTCGCTGGAGGAGCAGGGGCAGAAGGTATTGGCCAAGGATCGTATCTCCGGGGCACAATGGAAGATCAGGGTGGAGAAAGTCTCCAGTATCTGATGACCACCGATCTGCATCCGTTTGCCAACCCGGGCCGGACCAAGCTGGCGCTGGTTAGCCGGGGTCTGGCGCTGCCCGATGGTCTGCCGCACGCCTCGCACTACATCGCGCAGGCCAATGCGGCGGAGACGGTGATCGATTTGCGATTGCCCACCGGCCAGTTCTGCACGGTGCCTGTCGGCCAGCCCTATACCGAGGCCAGCGGCTTCTCGTTGCGGGTGGAGGAGAACAGCGTCTGGCTTGATTGTGGCGGCGAGTCGCAGGAGGTCGAGCTGGTCGAGGCGCCGAAGTTCTACCGGGCCCGTACCCGCGGTGGCGCCCGCATGGGCAGTTTCGCTTCCCTGCACGACCGGCTGCTGATCCTGCATCCGTTCATGGGCTGCGGCTTCTTCGCCCGCCAGGGCCAGGCCTGTGGCTACTGCCAGTACGACTCGATGCTCAATGAAGCCGAACCGCCGATGCGCGATGCGCTGGAACTGGTCGAGGTGGTCAGGGCGGCTCTCGCCGAACGCGAGGTCGATACCGTCTACCTCTATAACGGCCATGCACCGGGCGAGGATGCGGGTCTGAAGCGCCTGATTCCGCTGATCGCGCTGCTGCGCAAGCATCTCGGGCATCGGCAGATCGCGCTGGAGACCGTGGCGCCGCAGGACGTATCGGTCATCGACGAACTGTACGGCGCTGGTCTAGACATCTTCGTCTGCAACCTGGAGGTCAACGATCATGCGCGCTTTGCCGAGGTCTGTCCCGGCAAGCAGAGCGAGGGCGGGCAGGAGGCGATCTGGAATGCGCTGGATCGGGCCCGGAAGGTGTTTCGCCCCGGCTCCGTGGTGAGCCACCTGATTGTGGGACTTGAGCCGCTGGCCTCGACGATCGCTGGCATGGAGCAACTGGTTTCACACGGTATCGTGCCGTTGCTCTTGCCGTTCCGGCCGCTGCCCGGCACACCATTGGCGAAACAGCCGCAGCCGACGCTGGACGACGTCGAGCAGGCGCTCCTGGTGCAGTACGAACTGCTGGCCGATTCGCACATTCCGACCCATCGCCTGCGCGATATGGGTCGGGTGCTGACGCCGATGGAGAGCGGCGCGCTGGTCGGGCGCGAAACGATGCTGCGCGAGCGCGTGGTCATCTCATCGATCGGTCGCAAGGTTCACGGCTGGATCGACGGCCTGCGCCGCCATCTGCGCATTCGCGCCATCGAGGCCGGCGATACGGTGCGTCGCGAGATGGACGAACGGCCGATGCATCTCCTGGTGGCTTACCGCAGCACGCCGTTCGTGGCGCTGGGTGTCGTGGCGGCTTTGGCCTGGGCAGCGCTTTTGCAGGGGGCTCCGGCCGGCCTTTCCATACAGGGCTGGAATGCGCTGGTGGTGTTCGGACTTTGCCTGGTGCTGTGGGTGACGCAGCTGCTGCCGCTGGCGGTTACGTCGATCCTTGGACTCGCGCTGTTGCCGTTGCTCGGCGTTCTGCCGGGCGGCGAGGTCTACGCCATGTTCGGCAACAAGGCGGTCTTTTTCATCCTGGGGGCCTTCATCCTGGCGGCCGGCATCATGAAGTCGGGGCTTTCCGAACATCTGGCGCTGGCAGTGTTCAACCGCTTTGGCAACAGCCCGCGCCAACTGCTGCTGGCGATGTTGCTGCTGCCAGCCGGCATGGCCTGTTTCA
>DATLWR010000003.1:0-2657 GCA_035576205.1 Mariprofundaceae bacterium | reverse complement strand
AGTGCGCCGATGCGGATATCCCAGCCCGGGGTGCCGCTGGCGCCGTGGCCGTTCATCAGGCCGTAGTAGAGGATCAGGCCAAAGATCAGCGTGAGCAGTGCGCCGTAGCGGAACCACCACAGGGCACGGCGGACGATGCTGCCTTCCTTGAACAGGTCAGCCTTGGTTTCGGCGGAAACGCCGCCCAGCGACGGAACCTGCACGAAGTTGAAGTAGTAGAGCAGGCCAATCCAGGTGATGCCGGCCAGGAAGTGGCCCCAGCGTGCCAGATCGTAGAGATCCGGTGTGTTGCCGCCGCCGGCAATGCCGACACCGACGATGATGGCTGCCAGCACGAAGCCGGCGATGATCGTCAACTTGTGATCAGTAAAGATTTTCATTTGGGTTGAATCCTCCGGGGGAAGTCTTTTTAAAAGTACTGGAAGCGTAGCCCAAAATTCGGAAACAACCACCCACTCGCCGTAGGGGCATGAAACTTTGCCGCACGGCTTGCATCTTCCGCGGTTCTGGCATATCACTCGGAATCCTCGATAATTACAGGCTCCGGGAGGTGTTGTGGCGGATTTGAAGTGGCGTCCGGGAAAACGCGATCTGCTGTTTCTGGCTATCGTGGCAGCGGTGATCCTGCTGCTGGTGCTCGGTACCAGCGAACGGACTACCAAACCGGTACCGTCGGACGATGTCCACCGGCAGGCTACCAGCCGCGCGGCCTGTATGGAGTGCCACAATGCCAGCGGCGTGAAGCCGATGCCGAAGTCTCATACGCGGGACGAGCAGTGTTTCCTGTGCCACAAGCAACCTGAAGGCTGGGTGGGAGCCAAGTGAAACGCATCGGCATCAGCTGCAAGCTGAACGATCGCCGTGCCTCGGAGCTGGCGATGCAACTGCGCGACTGGCTGCAGGCCAAGAAGTGCAGGGTGCTGATGGATGAGGTGCTCGGCGCCGGCATCGGCGACACCATGCCGCTGGCCGAGATGCCGGGGCAGGTCGAATTGATGATCGTGCTCGGTGGCGACGGCACGCTGTTGCACGTCGCCCGCCGGTTTGCCGGCGCCGAGGCGCCGATCCTGGGGATCAACCTCGGCCGCTTGGGATTCCTCACCGATACCCCGGTCGGCAGCATGTTCGATGTCGTGGACGATGTGCTGCGCGGCCATTTCAAGATCAAGCGGCACTTTACCCTGACCACCGAGAGCTGGCGTGGCGACAACCTGCTGAGCAGCGGCCATGCCATGAACGATGTGGTGCTGCAGCGCAACGAACAGCCGCGCATGATCGCCTTCGAACTGTACGTCCGCGAGCATCTGGTGTTCCGCATGCGCGGCGACGGCCTGATCCTCGCCACCCCGGCCGGTTCCACGGCCTATGCACTGTCGGCCGGCGGCGCCATCGTGCATCCGGACGTCGACGCCATCAGCGTGGTGCCGATCTGCCCGCACACCCTTTCCAACCGCCCGATCATCCTGCCGGCGACCGACAGTATCGAGTTGCGGGTCGTCGAGGCGATCGGCGGCGCGGCCCTGAATCTCGACGGGCAGGAGCATCTGGAGCTGGTGGTCGGCGACCGTGTGATCGTGGAGAAAGGGCCGGCCGTATCGCTGGTCTACCTGCCCGAGCGCCACTATTTCGAGGTGCTGCGCACGAAGCTGCATTGGGCCGGCCAGATCACCGACCAGAACTAGAATTCAGACATGTTGACCTCACTGACGGTTCGCGAATTCGCCTTGATGGAAAAGGTGAGCCTCGAGTTTGCACCGGGCATGACTGCCTTTACCGGCGAGACGGGTGCCGGCAAATCGATCCTCATCGATGCGCTGGGCGCCGCGTTTGGGGCGCGCGCCTCCAGCGACTGGGTACGACACGGTGCCGAAAGGGCGGAGGTGACGGCGACGTGGCAGGGCGAGGATGCACGGCTCGCGGGTATCTTGGCCGGTCAGGAGATCGAGGCCGAAGAAGAGCTGATCCTGCGCCGTATCATCGGCGCCGACGGCCGCTCTCGCGCCTTCGTCAACGGCACGCCCGTGCCGATGCGCGTGCTGCAGGAGATCGGTGAAGTCTGTCTCGACCTGCATGGCCAGCACGAGCATCAGGTATTGCTTCAGCCGGAATTCCAGCGCGCGGTACTGGATGCGCTGCTCGAGCCGTCGTTGCTGGCAGCTGTCGGCAAGGCCTTTCACGACTGGCGGCAGGCGCACGAACGCCTGGCGTCGCTGCAGCACGAGCGCGGCGATACCGAACAGCAGGCCGCCTGGATGCGCGAGGAACTGGAGCGGCTTCGTGAACTCAATATCGAGGAGGGGCTGGCCGAAACCCTGCAGGCCGAAGTCGATGTGGGGCGCAACCATGCCCAGATCCAGCAGGCGGCAGCGCAGGCGCTGGCACTTCTCGACGAGGGCGAACCTTCGGCCCGGCAACTGATCGCTGCGGCTGCCCATGCCATCGACAAGGCGGTGGAGTTTCACGCAGGCCTGCGAGATACAGCCGAGATGATCGGCCAGCTCGATGCGATCCTCGGTGAGGCCGGGCATGGTCTGCGCGGTGTGCTGGATGCGTCGTTCGATGAAGCCGCACTGCAGGCGGCCGAGGAGCGGCTGCTGCGGCTGCACGAGGCGATGCGCCGCCACAAGACCGACGAGGCGGGGCTGCTGGCGCTGGCG
>DATLWR010000002.1:0-9794 GCA_035576205.1 Mariprofundaceae bacterium | reverse complement strand
TCGGCCTATTTCGCGAAAGGCGACCCGCTGGCCTATCCGATCTGCAGGATCGTGGCCACCTATAACATCCTGGCAGCCGCTTTCCTGTTTTATCACGTGGCCCATTCGCCTTCGATCGACGCACTGGACCTGACCTATTCGGTCGTCATCGGCGCCGTCGCGGTGCTGAACACCCTCGCCCTACTGTTCCGGCTGCGGGAAAAAGCCGCGCCCGCCAACCCGCTGGAAGTCCATCAGGAGCAGGACAACGCGTAAGCATTCCAGTTTAACTACTGGCGTGTACCGGCGACGAGGCGGAATGCCCAGACGGAAAGCGTCACCGTGGCCACAATCGCCACACCCGACAGCCACATCGGTATCGCCAATCCCGCCACCTGAACCGTCCATCCCATCACCAGCCTGACCACATGGGCCAGCGCGACCACGGCGAAGATGGCACCGCTGATTTGAAGATAAGCTCGCATCGTTGGCCTCCTTTGAACGATCCGCTGCCTGGCGGCAAGGAGCGTTTCCGCTATTGTAAGCCGATATGAGGCGGCCTGTTTCCCAAGGCAGGGTGCAGGCTCCCCGGCGGCCCGACCGGTTCACGGCCGGACTACGCCATCTAACGAACAGGGAGTGGCCAATGGACGTCTACGACAAGGGCTTCGTCACCATCCTCGGCGTATCGCTGCTGTTCATCGCTCTGGCCCTGCCGCTGGTGCGGCGCAAGGTGCCGCCCAATGTCATCTACGGCTTTCGCACCCGCGCGACACTGGGCGACAAGACGATCTGGTACGAGGCCAACGCCCACATGGGCCGCGGCCTGATTGCGGCATCGCTGTGCAGCGCGCTCGTCGTCACTGCCATCTACCTGCTCCGCCCGCTGCCGGCCGATCTCTTCATGCCCGTCTCGGTGCTTATTCTGGCAGGTCCAAGCCTCGTCGCCACGCTGGCCACCGCGCGCTTCGTACGCCGGTTGCAGCAGACCAACCGGCAGCAAAACCGCAGCTGAGTCGGCCCGAAAAGAGAAGCGGGGACCATGACGGCCCCCGCGCCAGGCTTGGGCTTGGCGCAGACGGACTTGGACTTCTTGTTATGGACACATGCTGGTTCGTCCAACAGCTCTGCGATGTCGCTCTGTTTCATGCGCAGCACTCCTGCCGAAAGGCTTCGTGCCCTCTCAGAGCAATGCTGATGCCAGAGAAATTGTTACGTTATCCCAACATGTTGCCGGCCGATCCGATTGTCGCAAAAGCGACAAAGCCCCGCATGCGACACCTTTGCGACAATGCCGCGGCGGTTATTCCCTACTCGCTCGGCAGCCGATTCCGTATAAGAAGAATATCTAGTGCAGCGTGAAAATCTGTGAAAGGATGGCCGGCAGCCGATTGATGTCTCATCGACCAAGGAGCTGCGCATGGATGCTGCGTTAACCAAAAAGCAATACAAAGCCCTGCTGGAATCCACCCAGGCCATCCCCTGGCGGCTCAACTGGAAAACACAACAGTTCGAATATATCGGCCCGCAGATCGAACAGCTGCTGGGCTGGCCGCAGGAGAGCTGGCAAACCGTCGAGGACTGGGCGACCCGTATCCATCCCGACGACCGTGATGCCGTTGTCAATCTATGCATCACCCAGTCGCAATCCGGCATCGACCATGAAGCCGATTACCGGGCACTCACCAAAGACGGCGGTTTCATCTGGATGCGCGATGTCGTACACGTCATCCGCAACGGCGACGAGGTCGAGGCACTCGTCGGTTTCATGTTCGATATCAGCGAGCGCAAGCTGCTGGAGCAAACCCTGGAAAACGCCAATACGGAACTTCGCAAGGCCAACGAAGCCCTGCAGGAGGCAATGCGAGCCATCAAGGCCATCGGCGGCATCATTCCGGTGTGCGCCTGGTGCGGCCACAAGATCAAAACCAATCAGGGCGAATGGATGAATGTCGACCAGTACATCCGCACCCATACCGAATCCGAGGTCTCGCACGGTATCTGCCCGGACTGCAAGGATGGCCTGCTAAACCCGTAAGTTCCCCGGCCGGGATAACCCGGCTCGCCCCTTAGAAGCGCCCGTTCAGTAATACCGCCAGCGACGCCAGCAAGGCCGGCACATGTCCGACATCCTCGGCGCCGATGCAGCCCCGTGCGTGGGCCAGCAGCGCCTCGCCGTCATCCACCTCCGCCATGAAACGCTTGACGCTACCGGCGACCAGGCTACCAGGCTGGCGATGCGGAGGTTCTCTCCGAACACCCTGGCTATCTGGATAGCATTGGCGATCAGGTCGCTGGTGACCTGGTAAGGATCCGGCTTCGGGTTAGCCACGCCTCACTCCGCTTCTGCAACACGATATCGTGGCCTGCCCACCGGGAGATGCCCGTACGGCACATCAGATCATCAACACCGGCAACACCGAACTGAAATATCTGGCGGTAAGCACCAAGATGTCTCCCGAAATTGCCGAGTACCCAGATTCAGGCAAGTTCGGGATTCTGGCTGACTATCCAGCCGACGAATCCGGCAAGCCTCAGCGCTTCATGTTTATCGGCCGTGCCGAGCAGAGCGGCGATTATTGGGAAGGGGAGTAGCAGACAGGCCTCAGCCATCCTCCATGGAATTCAAATCCGATCGGGACGACTTCAGGAAGGGTGCCGCACCGCACCCTTCCCAGTGTCGCGGAAACAGATGAACCATCCTCGGTCATGCCGTTCCCGTTTCTTCAATTCAACCTGTCAGTGCGCTCCGCCCGGAACGGAACGGCCGGACTGCAGCTGATCAAATGTCGCCGCAGTTTGGGCGGTCAACCGCTTGAATGTCGCGATGTGCAACAGCATCGACAGCGGTACGGCGAATACCGGCACCAGCACTAAAGGATACGCCGTAACCAACAGGTTCGGGTTGGCCAGCGCGATTACGTGGAACTGGCCAGGCGAGGAGAGGAATCCCAGCGTCACCGCCACCACGAGATCGGTCGCTGCAAAGCTGTTCCAGCTCCATACAGCGAGGCTAGATCGGCGGAATCCCTTGTAGGCGGCATAAGCCACGACAGGCGCCGCAAGCCCGACCGCGACGTCACCATAGCCGGCCGGCAGTGCGAACTCGGCGGGCAGTCCCCCCGAGGTAAACAGCGCGAGGAAAAACAGGCCGAACACACGATAGACCTGGATTCCCACCAACCACTCGATAGGGATTGCCCGAACAACAGTGCCCAGCAACCGTGATCGCTGGAGCAGGACGATGCCGGCCAAGAGTGTGGTCCCGATACCAAGGGCTATTGGAGGAAATCGGGTGGATGGCGTCACCTGGAATGCGCCGGCATAGCCAATCAGAGACGTCAGCAACAACCAGCCGAGCAGGTAGATGCCCGAAATCGTGACAAAGCGCTTCTGATCACGAATGCCCAGTTCGGAGCGTCGCGAGAAGAAGGCAAGAAGCCCCCATACAGCGAAGCCAACCAAACTGATCGAGATGATAATAGACTGAGCAAGAATCGGTTCCATACAACACCTCCTTCGTTATCTTCGCCAAGAAGATAACTTGCGTTGTGCAAGTTATAATAGCATGTTACTTGCATAATGCAAGTGTTAAGCGTAAGCTCTTTGTATGAAGAAAAAAATCACCTCGGATCCACGCTCTTCCTGCCCGATCAATGTCACACTGGAAACGCTGGGCGATGCCTGGTCGCTGCTGATCGTGCGCGACCTGATGTTCTTCGGACGCAAAAGTTTCAACGAATTTCTCAATGCCGGCGAGAAGATCGCCTCCAACATCCTCGCGGAGCGGCTGCAGCGGCTCGAAAATGCCGGTATTGTCACCAAGCAGCGCGATCCCGACGATGCCCGCAAATACCTCTATCGTCTCACCGAAAAGGGTATCGATCTGGCACCGTTGCTAACGGATATGATGCTCTGGGCGGCACGGTATGAAGAGGTAACAATGCCGCCAGAGGCGCTCAGAGAGATGCAAACGAACCGCGCGAAATTTCTGGCTAACGTGCGAAACCAATGGGAACTCGGGCTAGGCAATAGCTGAGCATCGGTATTGCCCAATCGGTTCTTTGTCCAGCTCCGTCACTTCGCCATCGTCGGCTGCAGATTAACCGGCCTGAAACGAGTCCGTTAGAGGTTACGGGTCAGCCCCGCCTCCACCATATCCAATACACGCTGTCCCAGCCCTCTGACAGCCTCGGGCGGCAATTCGCGCAGGGGCCCGTCGATGACCAGCATCGCCAGCCCGTGCACCGCCGACCAGGCAATGAACTCCGCTCCCTGGCGCTGTGCCGCCGACATCAATCCGGCATCCAGGCAGCGGTCCAGCGCCAATCCAAGCAACTGGAACGGATTCATGCCGCTCCGCCCCGCTTTTTCCGGCACCGCTTCGCCCTGTAGATCGTCGGGCACAGTGAAAGCGGTACGGAACAGACCCGGTTCGGCGACGGCGAATTTGACATAGCCGGTACCTACGGCGCGCAGGCTGTCGCGAGCGTACCGCACCGGATCGGCCGTTTCGTCAACCCCGGCCATCTCCTGCTCGATGGCACGCGCCAGGCCCGCGAGTGCTGCCGAGCGCACTGCCTGTACCAAATCGTGGCGGCTGGCGTAGTGCCTGTAGGCAGCATTGGGTGCCACGCCGGCGCGGCGCGTCGCCTCGCGCAATGCCACGGCATCGGGTCCGCCGCCCTCGCGGGCCAAGGTTACCCCCGCTTCCAGCAGCGCCTGTTTCAGATCACCGTGATGATAACTGCGGCGCTTTCCGTGTTCTGATTTGTCACGCTTCATTGCTGCCAATATTGACACCGTCCACATCCGTCGACTACTGTGTGTACAGTGTACACATTATCGCGATAAAATATCACAAGAGGAAAAACCCACATGTTCAAGATTGCAATTCTCTCCGCTGGCGCACTCATTGCTGCAGTACTGGGCTATGCGGCTACCCGGCCGGATAGTTTTCAGGTAACGCGCAGTATTACCATCAAAGCCAAGCCGGAAACGATCTTTCCCTACATCAATGACTTTCGCCAATGGCAGGCATGGACTCCCTACAACAAGGATCCGGAGATGAAGAAAACATTCGGCGACACAGTTACCGGCACGGGAGCGACCTATGCCTGGGAAGGCAACAGGGAGGTCGGCAAGGGCGACATCACCATTATCGATACGCAACCACCCGGCATGGTCGAGTTCGAACTGCATATGATCAAGCCGTTCGAAGGTCGTAACCACGTAGTGTTCACGCTGGCAGCCGAGGGCGATACCACCCGCGTCACTTGGGCCATAGACGGCAAGAACTCCTTTACAGGCAAACTCATCAGCCTGTTCATGGATGTGGACAAGATGATCGGCACCGATTTCGAGAAAGGTCTGCAATCACTCAAAACTGTCGTCGAAAGGAACCCATGATGCAGAAAATCACGCCACATCTATGGTTCGATAAGGAAGCCCGCGAAGCGGCCGAGTTCTACGTCTCTGCGTTCGGCGGCGATTCAGCGGTGACAAGCGTGACACCTATCCCCAATACGCCGTCGGGCGATGCGGAAGTAGTGACATTCAGGTTGTTTGGTTACGACTTCCTCTCCATCAGCGCGGGGCCAATGTTCCGGATCAACCCGTCAGTCTCGTTCATCGTCAATTTCGATCCGTCGCAGCATTCAGACGCCCGAAAGGCGCTCGACGCCCTGTGGGAAAATCTTGTGCTCGGCGGCACCGTATTGATGCCGCTCGACCGATACCCGTTCAGCGAGCATTACGGCTGGGTGCAGGACAAATACGGTGTATCGTGGCAACTGATCCTTGCGAATCCCGAAGCCGGCGCAGCATCAACCATCATCCCTTCGCTGATGTTTACGAAAGAGGTGTGCGGAAAAGCCGAAGAGGCGATGAAGTTTTATACCTCCATTTTTGAAAACTCGAGGCAGGGTTTCGTCGCCCGCTACGGCCCCGGTCAGGCGCCGGACAAGGAAGGCACGGTGATGTTCGAGGACTTCACGCTGCACGAACAGTGGTTTGCGGCCATGGACTCGGCGCGCATGGACGATTTTTCATTCAACGAAGCCGTCTCACTTGTCGTCCATTGCGACACGCAGGATGAGATCGACGACTACTGGGAAAAGCTTTCGGCGGTACCGCAGGCCGAGCAGTGCGGCTGGCTCAAGGACAAGTACGGCCTCTCGTGGCAGGTCGTACCGTCGAACATGGGCGAACTGATGGGAGGATCTCCCGAACAGCGCGCACGCGTGACACAGGCGTTCCTAAAAATGAAGAAGTTCAACATCGCAGCCCTGCAGCGCGCCGCTGATGCAGCATAAACAAAAGTTCGGTTACAGGAGAACTCATGACACAGTATCTGGTGGCCATTCACCACCCCGATAACTACGACCCGTCTGTCGCAGAGGATGAAGCGATGTCCCGCGATATCGACGCGCTCAACGATGAAATGAAGGCTGCCGGTGCCAGGGTTTTCGTAGGCGGCCTGCGCCCGGCAAGCAGTGCGAAGTCCCTGCGGATGAGGCCCGACGGCCAGGTGCTCATCACCGACGGACCCTATCTGAAGACCACAGAGCACGTCGGCGGTTTCTGGGTGCTGGAAGCCGCCGACCTTGACGAAGCGCTGACCTGGGGGCGCAAGGCGGCCGCCGCCTGCAGGGCGCCGGTAGAGGTACGTCCCTTTAACTGATGGAAAACCCAAGCTGATTTCCTCGTAATTCCATGAACCAAAGGAGAACCCATATGAAAAACAACCCCGTCCGCTGGTTCGAAATCTACGTACAGGAGATGGAGCGTGCCAAATGCTTCTATGAGTCGGTCTTCCATGTCGAGCTGCAAAAAATCGACGGCACGGAACTCGACATGTGGGGTTTTCCATCGGACATGGATCACTACGGCGTATCCGGCACGCTGGTGAAGATGGACGGCGTCTGCCCGGGCGGCAACAGCACACTGGTCTATTTCGCCTGCGACGACTGCGCCGTCGAGGCCGGCCGCATCGAGGCGGCCGGCGGACAGATCCATCGCAGCAAAACATCGATCGGACAATACGGATTCATCGCGCTGGTGATCGACACTGAGGGCAACCTGATCGGGTTGCATTCTATGCAGTAACCGAAACGAAGGAGTACAAAACATGACACAGACAACAACACTCGAAGGTAGCTGTCACTGCGGTGGCATCGCCTTCGAGGTGGAAGGCGAACCAACCGAGGTGATCGAGTGCAACTGCTCGATCTGCCAGCGCAAGGGGACGAAGATGTGGTTCGTTCCTGAAGCGAAGTTCCGACTGCTTAGCCCTGAAGTGAATCTAGCCATTTACACCTTCAATACCCACCGCATCCAGCACTACTTCTGCCCCAACTGCGGTATGCACCCCTTCGCGCGCCGAAAGGATAGCAAAGGGAACCCGATGGTCTCGATCAATGTGCGCTGCCTGGAGGATGTCGATATCGAGGCACTGCCGGTGCGCCGTTTCGACGGTCGCAGCCTCTGAGGATCAGCCCTTCTCCACCACCGTCACCTAGCCATACCGTTTTTACACCTTGCAGCAATAAACGGGGGTTTGTGCTATAGTGGTCTGGCTCTCGGGGGAGAGGATATTCTGAAACAGGCAAGGTCTTCGCAAACGGCCGAGCGGTGGCAGGCATCCGTCACCCCCGGGTCAATACTTGGGGAATACGACAAAAGGAGTGAGGGATGAATTGGTATATTGAGGTTCTGAAGAAATACGCGGTCTTTAGCGGCCGGGCGCAACGGAGCGAGTATTGGTTCTTTGCCCTGTTCAGCATCATCATCAGCATTGTCCTCGGTGTTGTGGACGGCATGCTCGGCACCGTCAACCAGCAGTACGGCATCGGGACACTGGGCCTGATCTACTCGCTGGCCGTGCTGATTCCGAGCCTTGCCGTCACCGTGCGCCGCCTGCACGACACCGATCGCAGCGCCTGGTGGCTGCTGATCCTTCTGATACCGCTGGCGGGCCCGATCGTGCTGCTGGTGTTCATGGTCCTGGACAGCACAGCGGGCGACAACCGCTACGGTTCCAACCCGAAGCTGGCCACGGCCTGACCGCCTGACAAGGGAGCCGGTGCGCGGCAATAATCCGCCACCGGCCTCCACCTCCCGCCGGCTTGCAAGCCGGCATCCATTCCACCTTTCAATCAAACGACCGATTTTGATCAACGAAACCGTTTTCCATCCATTCCGCTACGGTCTACGCTGCCTTTGATCGCTTGATCAAGGAGGTGTCGATGGCCGGAAGCGTGGATAAACCCGACGTGCGCCAACGGCTGCTTGATGCCGCCATGCACCGCTTCCTGGAAGAGGATTACCACCGCGTCGCCATGCGCAGTATCGCCAGGGATGCCGGCACCAACATGTCGATGATCTACTACTACTTCAACAGCAAGGAGGGGCTGTTCGAAGAGGTATTGCGCAGCTGGCTGCAACCGCTGATCGACAACATGCGCAAGCCGGACAGCGAAGCGTCGCCGGCCAGCTTCGAGGAGTTCTTCCGCATGTACTACCGCGCCGCCCTCGCCAACCCCCGCTTTCCGCTGTTGATCATGAAAACGCTGAACAGCGCCGAGGCGCCGGGCGCCCGCTTCCTCGTCGAGACGGTGCTGGAGCGCGGTCGCCAGTCGGGCGTGCAATGGATCAACAGGATGAAGGACGACGGCAAAATCGCGCCGGACATCGATCCGGAACTGCTGCGCATCGCCGCGGTCAGCATGTCGATGCTGCCGATGCTGATCCGCGATTTCCTGGCCAAGCAGTTCGGTGAACCGATCGACGCGGCCTTTTTCGGACAGCTGGCCGCCTTCTACGACCGCATCCTGACGCACGGCATCGTACGTCCGCTCGATCCCCAGAACTGAAGGAGACGCTCATGTCCGCATTCGCCAGAAACAACATGGCCGTGAAAGGCTTCCAGAAAGGGCTCGGCGTCGCCGCCTGGCTGCAGCAGCTGCCGAACAGGATGACGCCGCCTCCGATGCGGCTGATGCAGATCGGCTCGCTGTTCTGGCAGTCGCGGGTACTGTATGTGGCCGCCCGCCTCGATCTCGCCACACTGCTCGGCAATGAGCCCCTGAATATCGACGAGCTGGCCGCAAAGGCCGGCTGCCATACCGACAACCTCCACCGGCTGCTGCGCATGCTGGTCTCGATGGGCATCTTTGCGGAACCCGAGCCCGGCCGCATCGCCAACAACAAGACCTCCGCCTATCTCGACGAGGCCAACCCACAGTGCGTGCGCGCCATGATCCTGATGCACAACTCCCCGGAGATGACCCGGCCGTGGACCGAGGAGCTGGAGAACGGCATCCGAAGCGGCGACATCCCCTTCAAACTGGCGCACGGCGAAAAGCTGTTCGACTACATGGACCGGCATGCCGAATTCGAGAGTTTGTTCGCCAGGGCGATGGACAGCACCGAGGCGCTGGTCGGCAACAGCTTCCTCACCGATTTCGACTGGGGGCGTTACGAGCGGCTGATCGATGTCGGCGGCTCCAAGGGATCGAAGGCGATCGCCCTGCTGGAGGCTTTCCCGAAACTCAGGGCGGTGGTCTTCGACAGGCCGCAGGTGATCGACGAGGCGCGAGGCTATTGGCAGGGCAAGATCGACGAGGCGGTGCTGACGCGCCTCGAGTTCGTCGCCGGCGATGCTCGTGAGAGCGTGCCGGCGGCCGGCGACAAGGATGTCTATCTCGCCTGCGCCCTCTTCCACGGCTTAAGTGATGCGGATTCGATCCGGATCCTGCGCAACATCCGCGCCGCCTCGCAAGCGGATGTCGCCATCTTCGAGGCGGTCGTGCCGG
>DATLWR010000001.1:0-4049 GCA_035576205.1 Mariprofundaceae bacterium | reverse complement strand
GCCGGAACAGCTCTTCACCGGGGAGCGTGCGCGCTCGGGTGCGAACAGGAAGTCGCCGAGGTAGCTGATGACGTGCTTCTTCACGCCGCCGATCTCGATGTAGTCCGCGCCCTGGCTGATGGTGTCAGCGAGCGTGGCATTGTCATCGAGCTGGGCGCGCAACTGGTCGAAATAGGCGACGCTGAGTTTGGTGCCCAGCTTCACGTGGCCGCTGTCCGGCTGCATCTCGCCCAGGATGATCTTGAGCAGGGTGCTCTTGCCGGCGCCGTTCGGCCCCAGCAGACCGACCTTGTCGCCGCGCTGGATGCGGCAGGAGAAATCGGCGATGACCTTGCGCTGGCCGAATGACTTGCCGACGTGGGTGAGCTCGGCCACCAGTTTGCCGGAGCGCTCGCCCGTCTCCACGGCCATCTCGACCTTGCCCTGTTTCTCGCGTCGCGCCGCGCGCTCCAGGCGCAGTGCCTCCAGCCGGCGCACGCGGCCCTCGTTGCGGGTGCGCCGCGCAGGTATCCCTTGCCGGATCCAGCGCTCCTCGCCGGCCAGCAGCTTGTCGAACTTGCGGTGCTGGCTCTCCTCGATCGACAACATATCCGCCTTCTTCTCGAGATACTCGGCGTAGCTGCACGGGAAATGGGTCAGATGGCCGCGATCGAGCTCGACGATCTCCTCGGCCACCGCATCGAGGAAGTAGCGGTCGTGGGTGATGAACAGCACGGAGCCAGCGAAGGCGGCGACGAAATCCTCCAGCCACTCGATAGAGGCGATGTCGAGATGGTTGGTCGGTTCGTCGAGCAGCAGCACGTCCGGCTCGGCGACGACGGCGCGGGCCAGCGCCACACGCCTCAGCCAGCCGCCGGAAAGTTCGCCGACGTCGCGGTCGGGCTCCAGCTTCAGCTTCGAGATCGCCGTCTCGATGCGGGCATGGAACTGCCAGGCGCCGATGCGCTCCAGTTCCGCCTGCAGCCGGTCGAGCTCCTTGAGATCGCTCTCCGAGGCGCCCTGCTCCAGCCGGTGCAGGGCGGCATGATAGCGCTCCAGCGCCTCGGCCACTTCGCCTAGGCCCTCGGCGACGACATGGAACACCGTCTGGCCGGCTTCGAAATGCGGATCCTGCGGCAGGTAGGCCACGCGGGCGTTGCCCCTGAGCGTCACCTCGCCTGAATCCGGCTCGACGAGTCCGGCCATGATCTTCAGCAGGGTCGACTTGCCCTCGCCGTTGCGGCCGATCAGCCCGACGCGGATGCCGCGCCCGACGGAGAGGCTGACATCGTCGAGCAGCACCTGCGGGCCGAAGGCTTTCGAAACGTGGTTGAGGGTCATGATGGGCATGGCGGCATGCTAGCGGGACGCCGCCGAAAAGGCAGAGGGCGGTGCGGCGCAGATCACTGAAAAATGCCCTCCTCTCCCCAAGCTGGCGCTTCTGGGCTATGCTATGCGTCATGCAAACGGATGTGGGGACGTCGTCGAGGGAGATCCCGTTGCAGGGATGATGAGGGAATGGGTATGAACAGGATCACCAGCATGGAAAAGAAGCCGGAACTCAAGCGCCATGCTTCGAAGGAGTTCGAAGAGGCGATGAAGAACGACTCGACGGTGGAACTGATCGCCTCCGGCGACCTCGCCGTGCTGCCGCAACTGGCCGCCAGCCGGCCGGCCAACCGTGTCGACGCCGAACCGCTCGACATCGACGTGATCATCGAGGAGGTGGCGCGCATGATCGCCACCACCAAGGATCACTACAAATGCATCATGTTCACCGACCTGGAGAGCTCCACCGAGTACAAGCGCTCGATGGGCCACACCAAGGGATATATGCGCAACCGCCTGTTCTGCGACATCTGCGAGCAGGCGATCAAACGCAACCATGGCCATGTCGTCAAGCGGCTCGGTGACGGCGTCATGGCCGTCTTCGAGCATGCCATCGATGCCGTGCTGGCCTCCCTGCTGATCAAGCGCAGCATCAGCCGCGGCCGCAAGAAGGTGAAGAAGCTGGTCGGCTCGCTCGACTACCGCATCGGCATCACCTGCGGCTACGTGAAGGAGATTCCGGGCGAGCAGCAGGACTACATCGGCCACGCCATGGACAAGGGCGCCCGCATCCAGACCAACGCGCTGCGCAACCAGATCCTGATCGACGAGATCGTCTACGGCCTGATCCACACCAAGATCCGCGACTACTCCGACGACATCCTGATCGGCTCACCAAAGAACATGACGCTCAAGGGCGTCGGCATCAGCACGCTCTACGAGGTGTCGCCGAAGGAACTGGGGCTGGAGGGCAGCTTCACCGGCTACCTGAAGCGCCTGTTCAGCTAAGGCTCAGCCGAGCACAACCCTATTTATGGACGCCCCGTTCAGGGGCGTTCGCCGTTTTCGATCCAGGCCAGCAGCACGGCCGGCTCGATCGTGAGGAATTCGCCCGCCGCGAGCCCCGTATCGGCAAGTGCCAGGCGGCCGATGCCGATGCGGGCCAGCTCCTCCACATGGTTGCCGGCGGCGGCGAACATGCGACGCACCTGATGGTAGCGCCCCTCGTGCAGGGCGAGCTCCGCCTCGCACTCCCCCAGCACCTTCAGCTCGGCCGGCAGGCAGGGCGTATCCTCTCCCTCCAGCAACAGCTTCCCGGCGGCGAACAGCGCCGCCTCGTGCCCCTCCAGCGGCCGGGCGAGCCGGGCGCGGTAGATCTTAGGCACATGATGGCGCGGACTGGTCAGATGATGATTGAGCTGGCCGTCGTCGGTGAGGATCAACAGGCCCGACGTCTCCTTGTCGAGCCGGCCGACGCTGGCCAGCTGCGGCTTGCGCTCCTGCCAGTGCTCGGGGAAGTCCTCATAGATCAGCCGCCCCGTCTCCTTGTGCGAACAGACGGAACCCAGCGGCTTGTGATAGACGAGCGTCAGGCCATCCGGATGGTCGAGCGGCTCGTCGTCGAACCGCACCTCGGCCGGCGCCACTTTCTGCGACGGCGAGGTCGCCGGATGGCCTGCCACCGTGATGCGTCCCTGCTTCACCCAGACGGCGACATCCTTGCGGGCACCGTAGGCGATGCGCGACAGCAGCCGGTCCAGCCGCTCGGGTGCACTCATCGCTGTCTCCCGCTGGCAATTCGCCATCCGATCATCACTTCACCCCTTCCAGCACCTTGTAGCCCTGCTGCTGGGTCAGCACCCGCACCTCGCGGAGCCGTTCGTTCAGCACCGTCTCGTAGGGCAGCTTGCGGTTGGCCACCAGATAGAGCGTACCGCCCAACCTGAGACTGTTGCAGGCATTGGCGACGATCATTTGCCCGAGCTCCACGTCGCGCTCCTGGCCGGCATGGAACGGCGGGTTGCAGACGATCCAGTCGAGCCCCTTCGGCAATGCCTCGCGGGCCGCATCTCGCCAGTGCGGGGTCACCTTTTCCCCGAATTCCTCACAATTGCGCCCGGCCATCGCCAGCGCCAGCCGGTCGGCATCGAGCAGGTGAAGCCGGCTGATCCCGGGATGCGCCTGCAGCAGATTCACAGCCAGGAAAGCGTAGCCGCAGCAGAGGTCCATGCCGCTGCCGGACAATTTCTCCGGCAACTGCTTCAGCAGCAGCGCCGAGCCGGTATCGGGATGCTCCCAGCTGAACAGCCCCGGCGCACTCCACAGTCCACTCTCCACCTGTCGGCGCGGTTCAGCCGCCTGCCGCCAGCCGTCGACGACCGCGTGATCGCTGCCGCTTGTCGGACGCAATCGCATGATCCGGCACTTGGCCTTGCTCGTCGATCCGACAGAGCCGGCCATCGCCAGCAGCTTCTCGTAGCTCTTGGCGCCGTAGCTGTTCGCCGCCGCCAGCAGCAATACCCCGTCCGGCTCGAGGTGACTCAACGCCTCGGCCACCCAGCCCAGCGTCTGCATCTTGTTCTTCGACGGGCACACGGCGATGGCGCCGTAGGAGCCGGCCAGCTGCTCGGCCATTGTCAGGCCGGTACGTTCCAGCACCTCGGCCGCCGGCCGGAAATCCTGCAACAGGTCGAGCCGGCCGCCCTGTGCCGGCAGTCGGCCATCGGCAGCGGCATTGACGA